>JBBSDY010000270.1:0-6007 GCA_038240245.1 Polyangiales bacterium | reverse complement strand
GCAGAGCTGGACCGAGATCGGACCGAGCAAGGGCTTCAACTCGATTCTCGGCGACGGCAAAAAGCTGTACACCGCGCCGTGTTTCGGTCCCGCACCGTTCATCACGTCGCCCGAAACCGATGGGCTCACCTGGACCGACTACAACACGCAGCAGTTCGCGCAGGGTCCGGTTGTGATGGCCCTGGCTGTGCCCCACGCACTCAGTTACTCGGCTAGCTGGGGGGCCGGGCTCTGGGCGATGAAGCTACCCTGATCGTGCCATCGTGCATCACGGCTTGAGCGCCCAGATCCCCGCCGTCCAGCTCGCGTTGTAGAGAATTCCGTTGATGGAATCATAGGCGAGCTCGAACGGACCCTGCGCGAACTGCTGCGTGTTGTAGGCGGTCCATTTTAGCCCGTCACTCTCGGGGGATATCAGGACCGGCGCGGGCCCAAACGTCTTGCCCGTGTAGAGGTTCGTCCCATCGCCGAAAATGGCGGTGCTGTCCGGTCCATCGAGAGGGGTCCAGGTGACGCCGTTGTCCGTGCTACGAACATTTTTCGGGTACCCGCTCGCATAGAGCACGCCTGCCTTCGTGTAGTAGAGGGTGCCGCCCCCGTGAACGATCCCGGTGTCGGTGATCTTGGTCCAATTCTGTCCGCCGTCCTTCGTGCGATAGCGGGTTCCGGCTTGCGTGCTGAAGAGCCACGTGTTCGCGTCTCCGACGCCGAGCTCTGGCTTGTAGAGAAAATGGATCGCATCGCCCTGGCCGAAGCCGTCCACCGGAGGGTGCGCCATCCACGTCGTTCCGCCGTCCTTGCTTTCCAGCACGCCGGCATTGCCTTTCCACTTGGTGTTCTGGTCACCCCACATCGAGTGAAAGCTCAGCAGGACATGATTGAAGTCAGTCGGATCAACGGCCACGTCGTACACGTCGTACGCAAAGAGCTTGTCGGGCGCGTTCTGAATGTCGACGAAACCCTTGGGCTGGATGAACGTTTCGCCCCCGTCCATCGAGACCCAGAATCCCTGGGTGCTGCCGCGCACGCCGTCGCCAACGTACATGTGCTGGGTGTTCTTGGGATCGATGCGCACGCGGATAGGTTCGTCGATGTAGCCGACTCCCGTCGTCACCTTGGCGACTCTCTTCCACGTCGAACCCGCGTCGATGCTCTTGAAAAGGCCGCCAATTGGCGAGTCGAACGCGCTGACGGTCAGGAAGAGGACCCCCGGATTGCAAGGATCGACCGCCATTCCCTGGGTGAAGATCGGTCCCGTTCCGATGTTCACACCCGCGGGGCTGATGTCTTTCCACGTGCCCTTCGTCAGCACGGGCGCGCCCGGCGGTAGACCGGGGCCTACCGGCGTACCGCATTTGGCGGCCACCCCGACCCCGCCGTCGCCGAGGAGGCCGCCTCCGGAGCTACCGCCGCTGCCCCCGGCGGTGGGTTTTCCGGCCGCACCACCGGCAGCGGTGCCGTTGCCCGCCATGCCGTTGCCGCCTGCCGACGAGATCGCACCGCTCGCGCCGTTCGACGCGGCCCCGCCCGCATTGGCCGTGCCGCCCGTGTTGCCGTCACCTGCGGATCCACCGACACCCGCGGCGGTCGGGTCGTCATTCGAAGCGGCAGAACAAGCCGCCAGCATGAGTCCCACGAAACATCCTGTGGCAGCGCGCATGGTCGTCTCCTTTTTCCGCGAGCCGATCAAAGGCGGCGGTCTCGACGCCAGCGATGCGAGCGGGGCGAAGGTGCCGAGCGACGATCTCCGACGTTCAAGAGAGTGTTTCACGCCGCGGACCCCCACGATGTCACTTTTTCAAACTTTCAATGTATGCTTTTCAAATGGCGAGCGACCGCTCGAAAAAAGCCCGGAGTCTGACCGCCAACCTTTCGGTGGCTCCTGCGCTCCCTCTTCTGCTCGCGCCGCTCAGCAACTCACAGGCTCTGCTCGCCCTCGTGATGGCCAACGCGTTCGAGGAGCTCAACGTGAGCGTATCACTCTGGATGACGGGTGACTGGTGGTATCCGGTCAACATCGTCGAGGGGCAAGGCGTCCTCGCCTTCGAGTATGCGCACGGGGTGGGGGCGCGACGCTGGGCTTACAACAATCGGTGCTTCGAACGACTGCGTCGCGAACGAAGGATCATCAGGGGCGAGCACGCCGGATTTTGCGATCTGTTCGTGCCCATCGAGGCCGAGCACGGACTGCAGGGCGTGTTCGTGGCCGGCCCGTTCGCCACCTCGTGGCCATCGAGCGCCGACATCCTGAGCCGCTGGTCGGACATGAGTGGTTTGCAGGGTCGCCTGACCGATCCCACGTTTGCGCACTATCTGTCGACCACGCTGACGACGCTCACGCTCGAAGAGCCCTTGCCCGAGGCCTTCGAACGACTGATGTTTTGCCTCGCCAACCTGGTCACCGGCCGGGGCTCTCCCGACGCGCTCGGAGCCGAGGCGCATACCTTGCGGCAAGAGCTCGCCCAGGCGCGCTCTGCCGAGCGCATGTGGGACCTCGCCCATCTCATGTTGGACGAGAAGACATCGCCCAACTGGGCGTCCCACGCGCACGGCGACATGGCAGCCGTGGGTCTGGACCAGGTACCCCAACATGCGATCGTGGGCCTCTTGCTGGGACGCGCCGACGAGCCCGATCCGGTGGGCGAGGTCTTGCGGCGACATGCTTTTCAGCGCGCCTGCGTGGCGCTCGCCCGGAAGCTCAAAAACGTGGCCATCTGCCAGGTGGGCGATCACGGCGTTGCTTTTCTCGTGCATCACGGCGGCCCGCCCTCGGGGTTGCGGGCACGGTTGCTCGAGGTGACCACACTCGCGACGACCGCCGCGCGCCGTTTTGGCTTCAGGCTACACGCCGGAATCAGTCAGGGACTCGAATCCACAGCCTTGACCGATCGGTACCGCGAGGCACTGTCGGCTGCCGAGCAGGCGCTGTCGCAGCGTCAGGGGGTAGTCTACGGCGGACGGCGACCGGAGAGCTCGGCCGAGCGATTGAGATTGCTGCGCAGTGAGCTTGCCGAAAGCGCCAGCGGCCGACCGAGCCTGCTGTCCCCACGCTTCGATCGCTACATCGAAGCCGTCCTGGCTCATTCGGGTTACCGCCTCGAGCCAACCCGCGCCGAGCTCGCATCGGGCTTCGAACGGCTGGCCGAGCCGATGTTGAGCCGAGGCTCGCTCGATCGCCGGAGCTTCAACGATCTTTGCCGCGCCGCCGAGAGCTCGACGCAAGGCGTGCGCACCGTGACCGATCTGGTCACCAAGTACCGGAGCCTGGTCTCGGACATGGAGTCCGCGTTGCGCAGTCCCACCGTCGCTCGCCAGGAACGGGGAACGCGCCGTGCGCTCGGCTACATCCGCGATCACATCGGCGATCCGCTCACCCTGGAAGAAGTCGCCCGGGTGGCAGGCTTTGCTCCCAACTATTTCTCGAGACTCTTCCGACAGGACGAGGGGGTGACCTTTGCGCACCACGTGCAAAGGCTGCGCGTGCAGCGCGCCAAGCAGATGCTGAAATCGAACATCTTGGGAGTGGAAGAGATCCGCAAGCTGTGCGGGTTTCGAACTCGCACTTATTTTCATCGTGTTTTCAAGGCGGCGACCGGCATGACCCCGGCCGGCTATCGAGAGCTGGGCGGCTGAAGGTGTGGGTGACGTGGGCCGCTACCCTCACGATTGCCCGCTCTTTCGATACTTCGAAGACTGCCGGCGGCAGTCGCTCGGCGTCATGCCCGTCGCGCGCTTGAACACGCGCGCCAGATAGAAGCGCGTGCCGAATCCGGATAGCTGCGCGACACGCTTCAGCTCGAGATCGGTGCTGACCAAAAGCTGCTTGGCACGCTCCACCCGCAGCCTCTGAACGTAGCGCTCGAAGGTCATTCCCTCGCGCTGCTTGAAAAGGTAAGAGAAGTAGGTCGGCGCGAAGCCCGCCAGCCGGGCGACCTTGGCGAGGCGCAGTGACTCGGTATAGTGCTGATGGATGTAGGTGACCGCGCGGCGGAGGCTCCGTCCCTGCCGTGCCGTGCTCGGGCGCTGCGTTTCGTCGCTCATCTCGAGGACGGTGCGCCGGTAGGCGTCGAACAATTCGGCGACGGTGCGCGCATCGCGCGCCGATCGCTCCAGGCCCTGGCAGGTGTCGACGAAGGTCTTCTCGTCGAGGGCGCCCGCGTCGAGCAAGGCACCGGCCAGGTATTCGAAGCCCGCCTCGAGATGGGCGCGCGCAGGCTCGAGCTGATGACCACAGTGCATGGCGATAGCTTCGAGGTAGCGATCGAAGCGCGCCGGTAGCTCACCTGGCCGCTGCTCCACGAGCTCGCCGAGGTGCCGCCTCAGCTCGTGCAAGGGAAGCCTCGCCGATGCCGGCGTTGCGCTCTCCACGATTCGAGCTCCCTGGGAGAGCGCGGATTCGGCAGCACCGAGCGCGGCCTCGTAGTGCTGACTGAGAGATGAAGCGAGCCCCAGTGTGCTTAGCCCGAGGTGGAGTCGGAACCCGAATCGCCGCGCCAGAGCGACGGCCTTGTCACCGAGGTCTAGCAGTCCCTGCCGTCTTCGTTGCAAAGATCCCGGGGCTGCCGACAAGAACATCACCCCGTGATCGCCAACCTGGCCCGATATGGCACGGCCCGTCTTGCGTGCGAGCTCCACGCACGCCCGCTGGAACGCATGCCGGGTCAGAAGCTGGTCGACGGGATCCGGCTCGGCCTGTCGCGCGACGATCAGGCCCACCAGCACCAGCTCGGGAACGCGCGACAGACCGATCCTCGCCAGATCGTCACCCTTGGATTGGCTTTCCCACGCGCGAGCCGTTCGCTCGTCGACCATCGAGCGCACCGATCCCCAGGTCCGCTCCACGAACCTCGCCTCCTCGAGCTTGTCGCGCAACGCGAAGGCCTCGGCCGCAAGTGCGTCGGCGCGCCCCTCGCCCGCGAGAAGCCGAGCGAAGAAAGTGAGGAATCGTTGAAAGTGGGTGACGTGAGCCCCCTCGAGGACCAGCGTCGAAAGTGTCGTCGAGAGGTAGCGTGCGAACTCCGGATCCGCGGGATGACCTTGCCGCCCCGTCAGGCCGCGCCATCGTCGCATCACGTCGGCGCTCGTGGGCTGCGCGGTTGCAAAGGGCCCCGTCACCAGCACACCCTCTACCCGATCGCCGCTCGTGATCGGCACGAACCAATCCGTCAGGCCAGCGTGCTCTCCGAGGAGCGGCTTACGTTCCCGCCGGGCTCGAGCGACGCTGCGCGTATTGTACTTGAAGCGTTCGAACTCGAGACCGTGCTCGAGCTCGAACGAAACGAGGCTGGGCTCGGCGTGCACGAGGGCCCAATCTTTTCCGTCCCAGATCACGGCCCCCACCCGCAAAACCTCGAAGGCGGTGGCCACGTTGACCGCCAGAAACGCGTGTCTGCCCGGCGCGTCGGCCATCTAGCGGCGCCGACTGTGGCGGTAGGCGAGCGGCGTCGCGCCGATGGCCTCTTTGAAGATGCGCTGAAAATGGCTGCGCCCCGCGAAGCCGCACAGCTTGCCCACGCGCTCGACGCTGAGCGATGTCGAGGTCAGCATCTGCTTGGCGCGCGCAACGCGAAGCTGCCGGACGTGATCCTCGAAGGTGATGCCCTCCTCGCGCTTGAAGAGCTTCGAGAAATAGCCGGGCGCAAATCCCGCCACGCGAGCAACCTGGGCAAGGCGAAGGGGCTCGCTCAGGTGCTCGCGGATGAACGACATGGCGCGCCGCGTGCCACGCTCCTGACGTGCGAAGGTGGAGCTCGAGAGCGCGCTCTCGATGTCCGAGACGAGGCGGCGGTAAGGCGCGACCAGATCGGTCACTGTGGGAGCGTCCTCGGCCGCGTGCTCGATGGAAGCATAGAGATCGTCGAAGCTTCTCTGATCGAGCGCGCCGGTGGCGAGCAGCGGCTCGGCCAGCCGCTCGAGCCCGGCCTCGAGGTGAGCTCGCGCGGGCTCTAGCCGGTACCCGCAATGGACGAGCACGGCCTCGATGTAGCGCTCGAAGCGCGGTGACAGG
>JBBSDY010000269.1:0-6010 GCA_038240245.1 Polyangiales bacterium | reverse complement strand
TGGTCGCCGCCAACCCGACCACCGCGACCTCGTGGATCCGGTTCGACTCCGGAACCTCCACCCAATAGGTGGGATGGCTGAGTGCGAGGCGAGGACCCATCGCCCCCTCGAACCACCAGGGCCCGGCAGCCCACTGAAGACGCGCGAGCAGCCCAAGCGCTTCCCAGCCGTGAGACTGGGGCTGGGCGTGGTCAAACCCCGTGGCACCCGCGAGCAACACGCCACCCTCGACGAAGCCGCACGCTCGCACGCTGGCCGCGGTTCCAAGGGCGATCCGCGCCGGACACGCGTCGAGCGTGC
Organism: Polyangiales bacterium; assembly: GCA_038240245.1. Classification (GTDB taxonomy): domain Bacteria; phylum Myxococcota_A; class Polyangia; order Polyangiales; family Polyangiaceae; genus DASWDH01. The sequence continues at coordinate 5,710 of JBBSDY010000269.1, read as the reverse complement.
CGAAGAGCCACTGGTACTGCGCTTGCCCGTGATCGGCGGCATAGGACTGACGCGCCGTACCGCTGAACGTGAGGCGAACCGACGGAGACCATCCGCGCGTACGGTTGCGCGACGCATCGACGAAAACCGACGCGAGCCACGCCGCCGAAGGAAAAACGCCGGTTGCCACGCCCGCTCCGGCAGCGAGCCCGGTTCGCCAGCTCGATCCCTCGTCGGCGCTTGCCGAAACGGGAATCCGATTCGCCCGCGGAGCAGCAAGGCCCAATTCGGGCGACACTGGGCTCGATTCGGCGGCAGGTCGAGATGCGGGGAGCGGCGGCGGGCTCGACCCTTCGCGAGCGGTTGCGCCAGCAGGCTCGCGTGGCTCCGCCGCGGAAGCATTGGGATCGACGGCGAGCGCCGCGATGAGTGCCAGCGCGGCAACGACCTCGTCGCACGTCTTGCCCGGAACCTGCCGCGAAGCTCGGCTCCCGTCGGTCGCGTCAACGTCGAGCTGTCCAACGAGCTCTCCACCGCGGATCGTTACACTTGCAGCGAAACGACGATCGGCTTCGCTCGAAACCCACGTCAGGCGTTCGGTTCTCGAGCGGACCTGGCTACGGAACGCTACCTCGTCGGGGCACCCAGCGACGGCCTCGTAGCGGAGTGTGACCCGCACGACGGCATCTGCGCCCTGCGCAGATGAAACGTAGAGAAAAGGGCCCACCATGGCGCCGGCGAGGCCGAGAGCTTTCGATGGAGCGCGCCGGATCACCCCAGAGCCTCCATCCTACTTTCGCACGGCGGGAGCGGAACCCAAGCTTGCGAGCAGCGCCGCGCCTCGTGACGCCGTTTCGGCGAGCTTGGGGGCCGCCGTCGCGAGGACGTCGCGCTTCTCGAGCAGGTCGTCGCCAATGTCGGACAGAAAACGACTTGGGGTGCGGAGCATGACTTTGCCCCGGAAGGCACGTTGTTTGGCCCGGCACAGATAAAGGCGATCCTTGGCCCGGGTGATCGAGACGTAGAAAAGGCGGCGCTCTTCCTCGACGTCGTTGGCCAGCTTGCCACCGACGTCGGTCGCGCGGCCCTCCAGCGAGCGCGCATGGGGCATGAGGCCCTCTTCGAGGCCGGCGATGAAGACGACCTGGTACTCGAGTCCCTTGGCGCCGTGCATCGTGGTCATCGTGACGGCGCGCTCCTTCGGCTCGTCGGCGCCATCGGTGTCGAGCGTCAGAAACCGAATGAGCTGACCCAGCGCATCGGCGCGCGATCCCTGCGCGCGCGCGTCGTGCCGCTCGAGCAGGCGAACGAGCGATTCGACATTGCCCCAACGCCTTTCGGCGTGCTGGTTCGAAGCCGAGCCGTCGGCGATGTCGGCGCGCAGGCCGATGGCATGACAAATCTGGCGCGCGATGTCGGCTGTGGGCGTGCCTTGCTCGATGGAACGGCGAGAAGATTCGATGATCGAGTGCAGCGCGCGAGCGCCAGCCACGCTGGGAGGAGCGAGCCCATCGATGGCCTCGGGACGGGACAGCGCCTGGTAGAGACTTTCTTTGCGGGTGTTGGCGGCATTCTCGAGCTTGTCGAGCGCGGCGTCGCCGATCTGACGCGTGGGGTAGTTCAGGATTCTGCGCAGCGCGATCTCGTCGTGGGGATTCAAGACGACGCGGAGGTACGACAGAAGATCCTTGACCTCTTTGCGCTCGTAAAGCTGGGTACCGCCGATCATGGTGACCGCGACGCCTCGCTCTTTCAGGGCGGACTCGATGGGCTCGCTCTGGAGGTTCGATCGGTACAGAATGGCGATCTCTTTGAGCGTCTGTCCTTCGTCGTGGAGGCGCTTGATCTCGTCGGCGATGAAGGCCGCCTCGACCTCGGCGTCCTGGGTGGCCACCAGGCTGACGATCTTTCCGCCCCGCCGGGTCGCCCGCAGCACCTTCTTGTGTCTCTTGGCATCGGTGCGCGCGAGCACCGAATTGGCAACTGACAAAACGTCGGGCGTCGAGCGGTAGTTTTGCTCGAGCTTGACCACCTGGGCACCCGGGTAATGATTTTCGAAGTCGAGAATATTGGTGCGATCGGCGCCCCGCCAGGCATAGATTGACTGGTCGTCGTCGCCCACGACCATGACGTTCTTGTGCTCGCTCGAGAGCAATCGCACCATCTCGAGCTGGGCGTGGTTGGTGTCCTGGTACTCGTCGACGAGCACGTAGCGAAAGCGCTCTTGCCAGCGGGCGAGCACCTCGGGACGGCGCTTCCAGAGGCGAACCGGCTCGCACACCAGATCGTCGAAGTCGAATGCGTGGAACCCGCGCAACGCGGCGCGGTATTTGGGGAGCACGATCTTGGTGATCTCGTCGTAGTCGTCCCCTTCCCTCTCCATCGGCTCGCCATCGTCGGTGAGCAGGTTCTTGGCGTGGGAGATGCGTGCCAAAATGGCCGACACGTCGTAGCGGCGACCGCCGCGCACGGTGCGCAAGATCTCGCGCACCGCGCCCGAACAGTCCGACTGATCGAAGATCGTGAACTCTCCGTTGCGAAGCCCGAGCGTGCGCGCCTCGGCGCCGAGGATTCTCATACCGAAGCTATGGAAGGTAGAGACGGCGAGCTCGCCGCCCAGCTTCTCGCCGGCCATGCGGATGACGCGCTCGCGCATTTCGCCAGCGGCTTTGTTGGTGAACGTCATCGCCAGGATCGTGCGCGCCAGCACGCCGCGTTCGAGAAGGCGCGCGATACGGGTCGTCACGACCCGCGTCTTGCCCGATCCCGCGCCCGCCAATACGAGGATGGGACCGAGATCGTGCTCAACGGCCTGTTGCTGCGCAGCGTTGAGCGAATCCATCGGACAGCAGGTTTAGACGCTTCTACCAAATTAGGGAGCTTGATTTTGAAGAATCCAGGGTGCAGCCGTGGGAAACGGGATACAAGAGTCGAGAACCAAAAGGAGAACGCGCGTGACACGACGAACCCATCTGAGGCTGATCGGCGGACTTCTTCTGTCGGCCGCGAGCTGGCTCTCCGCCTGCAAGGTCGACAAAGCCGACGACAGCAACGACAAGGCGGGCGCCGCCTCGCCCAGCGCCGACAAGGCTTCCGACAAGAAGCACGTCATCGGGCTGACCCTGATGACCTACAACAATCCATTTTTTGCGGTCATCAAGAGCGTTGCGCGAAAGACGGCCGAGTCGAAGGGCTTCCAGTTTCGCGAGCACGACTCCCAGTTCGACTCGAACAAGCAGGCCGCCGCGATCGAAGACTTTCTGGCGCAAGGCGTGGACGCCATTTTGCTAAACCCCGTCGACTCGTCGGCCATCGTGAAGTCCGTCGAGAAGGCCAATCAAAAGGGCGTGCCCGTCATCACCATCGACGTCAACGCCGACGGCGGCAAGCTGGCGACGTTCGTCGCCTCCGACAACTACAAGCTCGGCGTCCTCACCGGCGAATACATCGCCAAGCGACTCGATGGCAAAGGCAAGGTCGCCATGCTCACCCACCCCACGGTGACTTCGGGACACATGCGCGAAGAGGGCGCCAAGAGCGTGCTCAAGCAGTTTCCGGGCATCCAGATCGTGGCCGAGCAAGCAACCCGGGGCGAGCGGCTCACGTCGGTCGACGTCACCGAAAATATTCTCACGGCCAACAAGAAGATCGACTGCATCTGGGCGATCAACGATCCCACGGCCCTCGGGGCCATTCAGGCCGTCAAGCAAGCCAAGCGCGACAAGGAGCTCTTCATCGTCGCCGTCGACGGATCGCCCGAAGCCATCGAAGCGATCAAGAGTGGCGGCGCCTTCGTGGCCAGCGCCGCTCAATATCCGCAAAGGATGGCCGCCGCCGCCGTCGAGCAGGCCATTCTCGCCATGAAGGGAGACAAGCTCCCGGAGTTCTTCCCCATCGAGGGATCGCTCATCACCAAGGACAACCTCGCGAGCTATCCGGGCTGGAGCGAGTAGCAGGCCGACCTTGAACGATCGCGCGTCTTTGGCGGCCGTGCCGCGGGAAGCAGCCGTGACGGTGCGGGGACTGCACAAGACTTACCCCGGCGTGATGGCGCTGCGCGGTGTCTCGCTCAGTCTCTTGCCCGGCGAAGTGCACATGCTGCTCGGCGAGAACGGGGCCGGCAAGTCGACGCTGGTCAAGGTCCTGGCGGGTGCGGTGAAGCCCGATGCCGGCGCCGAGCTTCGAATGGCGGGGCAAACGATCGAGATACAGAGCCCGCGCCACTCGCGCGATCTCGGCATCTCCGTGATTCACCAGGAGCTCAACCTGATTCCCAACCTGAGCGCAGCGCAGAACATGCTGCTCGGGCGCGAGCAGCGCGGAAGGTTCGGACAGCTCGAGCACGGTGCCATGCGCGAGCGAGCGCGGCGCGCGCTGCACAAGCTTGGCGTCGAGCTCAACGTGGATTGCCCTGTCGAGCAGCTCTCGGTCGCCCAGCAGCAGCTCGTCGAGATCGGGGCCGCGCTTCTCGACGAGTGTCGGGTGCTGATCCTGGACGAGCCCACCTCGGCGCTGGCGCAGCACGAGGTCAAAAAGCTGGGCGAGGTTTTGGGGCTTCTCAAGGGCGAGGGCGTGGCGATCCTCTACATCACGCACAGGTTCGAAGAGGTATTCGAGTTCGGTGATCGGGCGACGATCTTCCGGGACGGCGAGGTGGTCGGTGAATGTCCTCTCGCCGAAACCGATCGGGCCAAGCTCATCCAGATGATGGTTGGACGAGACGTTTCGAGTGTCTTTCCGTCGCGCAGCGTCGCGATCGGCGAGCCGCTGCTCGAGGTCCGAGGTCTCACCAGCGAGACCGGGATCACCAATGTCAGCTTCCACGTGCGAGCGGGCGAGGTGCTGGCCCTGGCCGGCCTCATGGGCTCCGGGCGCACCGAGGTGGCGCGCGCGCTTTTTGGCGCCGACAAGTCAGCAAAGGGAGCCGTCACGCTGTGTGGCAAGCCCCTCGTGCTGGGCTCGGTCGAGCGCGCCGTTTCGGCCGGGTTGGCGCTGGTCCCCGAAGATCGCAAGTACGAAGGCTTGGTTCTCGGCCTGAGCGTCGGTAAGAACGTGACCCTGGCGGGGCTGCGCCACAATCGCGGAAAGCTCGGGCAAATCCTGGGGCCGGCCGAGGCCAGCGCGGTGGCCGAGCTCTCCAAAAAGCTGAGTATCAAGGCCTATTCCAGCGCCCAGCTCGCGGGCACCCTGAGCGGCGGCAACCAACAGAAGGTCGTGCTCGCCAAGTGGCTTCACACCGGCGCGCGGGTCTTCATCCTCGACGAGCCCACCCGCGGCATCGACGTCGGCGCCAAGCAGGAAATCTACAACTTGATGAATCAGCTACTCGGCCAGGGCGCGGGGATCATCATGATCTCGTCGGAGCTTCCCGAGGTGCTCGGCATGGCCGATCGCATCATCGTCATGTGCGAGGGGCGAGTGAGCGGCGAGCTCACGCGCGAAGAAGCCACGCCCGATCGCTTCCTCGAGCTGGCGACGGCCTTCTCGCAACCCGTCGCCGACGCGGTCGTCGAAGCGGTGCCGGCATGAAGCTCGAGCTGAGCCGTTCGACCTGGGCCTTGATGGCGCTGCTCCTCGGCGTGGTCATCGCCATCTCCATCGCCGTGCCCAGCTTTTGGGGCGCCGACAACCTTCTCAACATCACCCGGCAGATGTCGATCAACGCCATCATCGCCGCGGGCATGACGCTGGTCATCTTGACCGGGGGCATCGATCTTTCCGTCGGCTCGGT
>JBBSDY010000268.1:0-6019 GCA_038240245.1 Polyangiales bacterium | reverse complement strand
CCTGCGCAATTTCGCGGGCGTGGATTCGACGCTTGCGGCTGCCGGCGTGATCCTGGGCGCGGTCTACATGCTGTCCCTCACCCAGAGGACTTTCTTCGGGCCGCTGTCCAACCCCAAGAACAAGAAGCTGCCCGATCTGTCGGTTCGCGAAACGATCGCGCTCGCTCCGCTGGTGCTCTTCGTCTTCGTCATCGGCCTTTTCCCCTCGGTTTTCCTCGACCGGACCAGGGACTCGGTGCAGGCGTTTTTCGAGCACTACCAGGCCGTGTGGAGCGAAGGGCAGAAAGAGGAGTCGGCATCGCGCCTTCTGCGGCCGAGCGCCGATCCCGCCCTCGAGCTGGGAGCGCCCTCGCTCGAGCCGCCCGCGGACCAAGGACACTGACCCATGGGCTTACTTTTCGCGATCTCCCCCATTCTCGTCGTTTCGCTCGGCGCGCTCCTGCTCATGCTCGTCGAGGCCTTTTCGGCCGGCGGCAAGAAGCACGGTGACATCGCGCTCGCTACCGCGGTCACCTTGCTGGCCGGCGCTGCGTTCGCCATCGCTGCATGGATGATCGGCTCGGACGCTCTGTCCGAAGCGAGCGTGCTGGCGCCCTACCTGCTGGCCGATCGTTTCGCCCTGTTTTTCGATTTCGTCATCTGCCTGGGCGGAGCGATGGCTGCGCTGCTGGCGGGCGGCTACATGCCCGAGCACGGTATCGAGCGCGGTGAGTTCTACCCGCTGCTCATGTTTGCGAGCGTGGGCGCGATGATGCTGGCCAGCGCCGGCGATCTCTTGTCCCTGTTCATTGGCCTCGAGACGATGTCGCTCGGCGTTTACGCGATGACCGGATTTCGCCGCGGCTCGCGCCGTTCGACGGAAGCGGCGATGAAGTACTTTCTTTTGGGATCGTTCGCCGCCGCGGTGCTGCTCTACGGCGGCGCGCTGCTCTACGGCGCGACGGGGCACACCGATCTCGCCGGAATCGGCGTGCGCATCGCCGAAGGGGCCCGCGGCGCCCGCGGCGTATCGCTCCCCATGGTGGTCATCGGTCTCATGCTCGTTCTGGTTGGCCTGACCTTCAAGGTGAGCGCGGTGCCGTTTCACATGTGGACGCCTGACGCGTACGAAGGGGCGCCCACGCCGGCCACCACCTTCATGGCCGTGGCGGTGAAGAGCGCAGCTTTCGCGACCATGCTTCGTGTCTTGCTTCTTGCGTTCAGCGACGCCGACTCCGCGTCGTGGGGCGCGGGGTGGCCGCCCGTCCTCGCCTTCATGGCCATCCTCACGATGACGGTCGCCAACCTCATTGCCGGTCGGCAAGAGTCGGTCAAGCGCATGCTCGCCTACTCGTCGATTGCGCACGCCGGTTACGTGCTCGTCGGGGTCGTCGCGACGATCCGGCAAAACGGTCACGAAGCCGAAGCGTCAGTGCTCTTTTACCTTCTTGCTTATACGGTCTCCACCGCGGGAGCCTTCGGCGCGCTGATTATCTGCGGTCGCAAGGGAGCCGAGGCGGTCAGCTACGAGGATCTCGCCGGCATCGGGCGGCGCCATCCCGGTGTGGCCCTTCCATTTTCGCTCTTCCTCTTGTCCCTCGCCGGCATCCCCCCCACGGCGGGTTTCTTCGGCAAATTCTATATTTTTCGCGCGGTCATCTCGGGGGGCGGCGGCTTCTACTGGCTGGCGGTCCTGGGCCTGCTGAACAGCGCCCTCGGGGCGTACTACTACCTGCGCGTCATCGTCTACATGTACATGCGCGAGCCCGCGCCCGGCGCTCCGGTGGCCATTCCCATGAAATCGGCGACGGTCGTGTTTGCTCTGCTCGCCTGCGCGCTTCTGGTTCTCGCGCTCGGCATTTTCCCAGGCTCCTCGCTCGATCTCGCCCTCCACGCCCCTGCTCGCGGCTGACACGACGGCTGCGGTGCTAAGGTCGGCTTCTTGCTACGCAATGGTCTGCCGAGGCAGTTGGTTTGAACCGCCAGGGCGCCAGGGCCGCCAGGATTGGGTCTGATGCGATCACGAAGCTCGATAGCTGCCACCATCGTTGTCATCGTTGCCACCCTCGTAGGCAGCGCGTGTAAATCGAGGGCGCCCGAGGGCACCGCGCCCACCGGATCGGTGGCCTTCCCGGTGGGGTCCAGCACGCAACCCATCATCGTCAGCCGGGGGCCGGACGGGGGCGTCCTCGCCGCGTATACCACCGTCCGCGCCAACGAGGATGCGGGTCCAATGGCTCCCGGAATTCCGGTGCCCTTGGCCAAGGTCGAAAGTGCGGTGAACGCGGGTCACCTGGCGCCCTATGCAGGCCCGACTGGTATCGTCGAGGGCATCGTGAAAGTGAGCGGCGACGCGCCGCCCAAGCGTGGCCTGGCCATTCCATTTTCGTGCAGCGAGTCCTTGGGGACCTACGGCAAGGTTTTCCGCGAGGGAACTGGGCGCACACTCGCCGACGTCCTCGTCGCGGTGACGGGCTACTCGGGTTACGTGCCCGCGATGGGCGAGGCGAGCGCCGTCAAGATTCACGGATGCGCATTCGATCGTCGCACGGTCGCCGTGACGTACGGGCAGCACATCGAAGTGTCGAACACCGATCCGAAAGAGCCGTTCTTACCGACCTTGAACGGCGCCGACATGCCCGCCCAGCTCGTCGCCATTCCGCATGGCGAAGCCGTGAAGCTCTACCCCCCCGAGGTCGGCCACTATGCGCTGGTCGACGGGATGGGCAAAAGCTGGATGTTCGCCGATGTTTTCGTCCTTCGGTACGCGACGCACGCAGTCACCGCGCAGGATGGGCGCTTTCGCATCCTTGGCATCCCGGTCGGAAAGGTGAAAGTCTCGGCCTATCTTCCCCAGGTCGACGCGGATCTGCATCCCGAAGCGGGCATTGCCCAGCCCAACTTCGACCGCGATATCGAGGTCAAAGAGGGCGAAACGGTCGAGGTCGACTTTGTCATTCCCTACAAGATCCCCAAGCTCGATTCCAAGGCCAGTCCCGCCTCCACGGGGGCGATCGTGCGATAAGCGGGAGCGGGAATTGACCTGTCTCAGGCGATCCGGGGTGTGCCGCGGAGTGTCCGTGCCTTCCCATGCGTCGGGTGTGGTAAAAGAGAATAGCGGTACCTTGGGCTTGTCATCGGGAAGGTGAGCGATGGTCGATATTTCGGAGCAGGGAGACGAAGACCAAGACCTTCCCTCCAGGCTCGCGGGGACGGTCATTGCTGGCAAGTACCGCATCGAGGCGATGATCGGCCGGGGCGGCATGGGCAGCGTGTGGTCGGCGACGCACCTCGGTCTCGGCCAGCGGGTCGCGGTCAAGCTCATCGCCAAGCGCTACGCGAGCTCACGCGAGGCTCGGCAGCGCTTCGATCTCGAGGCCAAGGCCGTCGCGCAGCTCCGCTCGCGGTTCGTGGTGCAGGTCTATGACAACGGCGAGACCGAAGACGGCACACCTTACATCGTGATGGAGCTTTTGCTCGGCGAGTCGCTCGACCAGCGCATCCAGCGACAAGGAGCGATGCAGCTCGACGCCTCGCTGCGCCTTATCGGACAGGTGGGCCGCGCCCTCACGCGGGCGCATTCTCTCGGCATCGTGCACCGCGATCTCAAGCCCGAGAACATTTTCTTGACCCGCACCGAGGACGACGACGGCGAGATCGCCAAGGTGCTCGACTTCGGAATCGCCAAGATCAAATCGCCCGAAAGTGACGCCGGTGGATCGGGCACGAGAACCGGCGCAGTGCTGGGCACGCCGCTCTTCATGAGCCCCGAGCAGGCCCGCGGCCTCAAGAGCGTCGATCATCGGACCGACATCTATTCTCTGGGCATGGTCACGTACATGATGCTGACCGGTCAGTCGGCGTTCTCGGGCGAATCGTTCGGCGACATCCTGGTCGCCATCTGCACCCAGCCACTGCCCACCATCCACGCGGTTGCGAGGTGGCTCCCCGTCGGTCTCGATGCCTGGATGCAGCGGGCGTGCGCGCGCGAGGCGGCCCAGCGCTACCAGTCGATCGACGAGCTTCTCGAAGGCCTCTATGCCGCGGCGGGCGTTGCGCGCCCCAACGTGCAGTCGCAGGAGATGGCTCGCGCGGGCAGCTCGGGATTGGGTCGCGGACCGGTCGTGCCGACCGGCGCCAACGCGGCGACCACCGGAGCTACCCAGGTTGCACCGGGGGGCGAACGCCGCACGACGTCAGCGGTCACCGTGACCGGCGCCGACATCCCCAAGCGATCGATGGCTGTCCCGGTGGTCTTGGGTGCAAGCGTCGTCGTCGTCCTGGGCGCCGTGGGTGTTTACGCTCTCCTGTCGCGAAAGGCGCCCGTCGAGGTGCAGACGACACAGCAGATTGTGTCCGCACCCCTTGCTTCGGTGGTGACCACCCCTCCGTCGTCCGTGGCGCCCTCCTCGTCCGCGAACGACCCCGCGAAATTGCCTCCGAAAGACGAGGCGGCCAGGGCCCAGACGAGCGAAAAGGCCGCTCCGTCGCAGCAGAAGGGGAGCACCGTGGCCAGGCCCTCTGGTAGGCTGGCACCCGAACCGGCCAAGGGTCCTGGCAAGGCTCCCGACACCAAAACAACCAAACCGAAATCGCCCGATCTTGGCTTCTAATCCTCCTTTGTCACGTCTTGGCGATGACAGATCACGATCATCCATTTGGCGGGGCCGGCCATTCTGTGAGCCACGGAGAAATCACTTGAGACGAGAAGCTCGACGCTGCGCTGCTTTTGCCTCGCTCGTGGCGCTGGGGTTTTCTACCAGCGCATTCGCCCAGGACCAGGCTCCCAGCGCCGGCGACGTCGCACTCGCACGAAGTCTGGCGGCCGAGGGGATTCAGCTTGCTGACCAGGGCAACTGCGCGGCGGCGATCGACAAGCTTCAGCGCGCCGAAACGCTCTACCACGCGCCGACGATTCTCGGTCGTCTCGGAGAATGCCAGGTTGCGACGGGCAAGGTGGTGGCGGGATCCGAAAACCTCCAACGCGTGGTACGTGAGTCCTTGCCGGCCAAGCCGCCCAAAGCGTTCATCGACGCCCAAGCGCGCGCGCAGAAAGTGTTGGACTCGGCGCTGGGCAAAGTCGCCAAGCTTCGCATTCACGTCGACATGCCCTCCGGCATCAAGCCGATCGTCAAGGTCGACGGCGAGTCGATCTCGCTGGCTGCCCTCGACGTCGATCGCCCTGCCGATCCGGGCTCTCATCACGTCGAAGCGTCGGCACCGGGCTACCGGGCTGCGGCCACCGACACGACGCTGCGCGAGGGAGGCACCGGTGCGGTGACCTTGAAGCTCGAAATCGATCCTGGTGCGGGGGCGGTTGCTCCGGTGCCGGGCGCGATGTCCGCGTCCGAGCCACCCGGCCAGGTGGGCGCGGTCGGGACACTGCCGCCTGCGGGCGCCGAAACGAAGGGATCTTCCAAGACGATGGCCTACGTGCTGCTCGGCGTGGGCGGTGCGGGTCTCGTCGTCGGCTCGATCTTTGGGGTCGTCGCCCTCGGCAAAAAGACGTCCCTCGACAACGCCTGTGGCAACGACAAAAACCATTGTCCCTTGAGCGCCCAGGGCGACATCGACTCCATCCACAGCGCGGCCACCGGCTCGACCATCGGCTTCGTGGTGGGAGGGCTTTCGGCCGGCGTTGGCGCCATCTTGCTCTTGACGGCCAAGCCGGCCACCACCGGCGCGGCGCCAGAGCATCCGGCGCGTGCGTCGATACAGCCGTTCATCGGTCCGAGGTCACTCGGCCTCACGGGTACTTTCTAGTCATGAAAATCTCGAAGATGCTTCGCGCGTCGTCCCCGACCATCCTTGGTCTGCTTTCTCTCGCGCTGACTGCGGCGACGACGGGTTGCGCGTCAATCGTCGGCGCCGACGACATTCCCTTCGCGGCTCTGACCCATCCTCCATTAAGCACGGTTCGGATTCCCCGGGCGAAGTTGGGGGCTTTGGCCTTCGACGTTTTACAGCGAATGTTGAGCGACGAGCAGCCTGGATCGGAGTCTTTGCTCGACACGGAACTGGTGATTCGCCATTCCACTGG
>JBBSDY010000267.1:0-6069 GCA_038240245.1 Polyangiales bacterium | reverse complement strand
GGGCACATTCTGGCTGCGGCTCTCGGACCACGTCGCGCCTTTGCGACGTCGCTCATCTCGGCGATCGTGGGCAGCGCCGCGGCCATGTACGGTCTCTTCAAGGGCCAACCGTTCATCGCCGTCATCTTCGGCGGCGCCACGCTGACCTCGGTTCGGCAAGCTCGCTACGCCTGGTACGCCGCCGCCGATCAGCGCGCGGGTTTGCACGACGAGCTCGTCAAGGCGCGGACCGGCGTCATCGAGGGTCGCCAGGAAGACGTCAAGCGCATCGGCGAGAGCATCGTGCTCCGCGCGCGAACCCCCATCGTTCGCAATGGGGGCCTTTTGGCGATTGCCTGGGCCGAAGCGTCGCGCGGGCATACCGTGAGCGCCCGCGAGGCCCTCGAGCGTCTCGAGCGAGGCGTGGCCGTCGATTCCTTTCTGCTGGCGGCCGTCGAAGAGGCACTCGGATCGCCGGCCCGCGCGCGCACGATTCTCGAGGCTGCGCGCCGCCAGGGCGTGAAGAGCGCCGAAACGACCAAGTTTCTCATCGATCTCTGTGCCCGCGAGGGTGATCTTGCCAGCGCCACGCGTGTGGCCATCGAGGATGCCGACGTGCTGGGTCAGGTCGACGGACGCGCCGTGCTCACCGCCGCCATGTCCGGAAGCGCCCACGTGTCGGCTGCCGAGCTCGCCGCGCGCCTGTTCGAGCTTTACGGCGATCCCGCCGATGCCGTCGATGAGGCGCGTGCGCTCGCGCTATCGGGCAACGGCTCGCGTGCGCTCGAGGTTCTCGAGAGCCTCAACCGGGCAAGCGTGTCAACCCACGTCGTCTCGGCCGAAACGCTGCGCAACGATCCCGCCTTCGAAACGCTGCGCGCTGACGCGCGTTTTCAGCGCCTGTTGTCGGCCTGAACGCGCGTCGCGCTCCGCCCGTCCCTGACGGTCGTCGTACGATTGTCTCGACGCGCATTGGTCGACATCGGTACGCACGGCATGGTCTATCTCACTGAGACATATCGTGCCCACGCCACGCAACTACGCCCGATCAGTCGCGTCCCGTGTGACGGCCAAGGTGTTTTGGTCGGGACGAAGTCAGGCGATCCGATTGCCCCAACAATTCCGCATGTCGGTCAGGGAGGTGATCATTCGGAAGATGAAGAACGGACTCTATCTCGAACCGCTCACGCCGCACGTCGATGCCAACGGTTGGCCCGAAAACTTCTGGAAACTCTTCGAACAGAACGCCGACGGTCTCGATGTGGGGCGTCCAGAGCAAGCGCATGAACGCCCCTATCCATTGGGGCGTAAGCGGTGAACCTCGACTATCTCCTCGACACCAACATCGTCACCTTCATGCTGCGCGGACGCTCGCCCGAGGTGGTGCTGCGGCTGACCACCGTGAAGCGCGATCGGGTTGGGATCAGCATCGTTACAGCCCTGGAGTTGGGGTTCGGGGTGGCCAAGAATCCGACGCCCAGGTTGAGGCATTTGGTAGCCGAGTTTCTCGATACGATCACGATCGTATCGTTGGACGCCACGACGATTGCTGACTACGCAACCACAAGGGCGGGCCTGGAGGCACGGGGTACGCCACTTGGTCCTCTCGATACGATCATCGCGGCGCACGCCTTGAGTGTCGGAGCGACGTTAATCACCAACAACACGCGCGAGTTCCGGCGCGTCAAGGGCCTTCGCTGCGAAGACTGGTCAACGGGTGCGGCAAAGGGCGTTTGACCGTCTCCGTCCACGGTTTTCCGGCTGGGACGCTGCACGAGCGACGTTGCGTCAGGTGGCTTCGCCTTCGAGCTCGGCCATGGTGAACACGCGGGCCAGCTCGCATCCAAGCTCGGCAAATGCTTGCCGAGCGCCCTGTTCCCGGTCAATGGCGCACGCAACGTGACTTACGACGAGCCCTTCCCGTCGGGCCGCTACGATGGCGATGAGCTCAATGGTGAAAGCCTATGCGCGTCGCGCGCTGGGCTTGACGCGGGCGCGTTGTCGCTCGAGCTCGCGCGTGGCTTGACGTCGATGGCGGCGTGGTGTTGCGCCCGCGATTTGGCGGAAGACACGATGAAAATAGGAGGTGCTGGCAAAACCGCAGAGTCGCCCGACAGTGCCGAGGTCGAGCTTCGTTCGCGCGAGAAGCTGCTTGGCTCGCTCGACGCGCAGGCGTTGAACGTAGCGCTCGAAGGTGACGTGTTCGCGCTGCTTGAACAGACGCGAGAGGTAGTGCGGAGAGAAACCACCGGCGCGGGCCGCGTCGGCCAGGCGAAACGAATCGCCCAAATGCTCGTGAATGAAGGTGACGGCGCGCTGCAGATTGCTTTCGCGGCGAGCCTCTACCGGTCTTGCGAGCATGCTTTCTAGATCGCTGACGGCGCGCCGGTACGTCTCGAAGAGGTCGCGAATGGTATTGGCGACGTCGGCGGCCCGACCGGCCTTGCTGGCAAGATCGTGAAAGACCCCCGTTTCGAGGAGACCGCGCGCAATCAATGGTTCGGCCAGTCGCTCATAGCCGATCTTCACGTGCAGGCGCGCGGCCTCGAGGCGATAGCCCGTGTGAACGGCGACGGCCTGCAGATAGCGCTCGAACCGGGTCGAAAAATCGAGCGGCCGAGCTGGCTCCATTTCGCCGAGCTTTTGCCGTAGCTCGCTCAGAGGATCGGCGGCAGGGCGCACGTCGGGAAAGCCGTGAACCATGGCGACGCGGCGAGAGAGCGCCTCTTGTGCGGCTCCGAGCGCAGCCTGATAGTTTGCGGGAAGGGAGGCCCCTCGTGCCCCGGAGCTCGTGCCGGCATGCAGCTTGAACCGGAGCTGCCGCGCGAGCCTTGCGGCGCGCTCGGCGATTTCGGCAAACTGCGCTTTCACCCTTGATTCGCTGGCCTGGGGAACGAGAAACGCCACCCCGTGGTCGCCGATCCGCCCGCAAGCCGTGTTGCCCCGGGCGCGAGCGAGATCGACGCAACCACGTTGAAACGCGTCCCTCTTGACCAAGTCCTCGACCGCGTCGACGGATTCGTCTCGATTGACGATCAGCGTCACCAGGGCCTGCTCCGGCACACGCTCCAGCGAAAGCTCGGCAAGTTGATCGGATTGCGAAGGACTTGCCATCGCCCGCGTCGTGTGGGGATCCACCATGGCGTGGGCGGCGCGCCACATGCGGGTGGCGAACCGGAGATCGGCGAGGCCATCGACCATTCGCTCGAGCTCGGGAGCAAGCTTCACCGGATCTCCGCGCCCGGTGATCAGGTCGGCAATGGATTCCATCATTCTCTGCAGCACCCCGAGTCGCGCGTCGTCCACGACCAGGGTGTCGAGCGCGATCGACGCGTAACGCACGAACTCGGAATCCGCGACGTGCGCGTAGCGCCCCGTGAGAGCCTGCCACCGCTCGACGAGATCGAAAGGCTGGACGCTCGCCCGGAGAAACGGACCCGTGACGAGAAGTTGCTTTACCTGACCTGCAACGGTGACGGGCGTGAACAAGTCGCTGAAGCCGGCGTGCCTGGTGATCAGCGACTTGTGGGAGCGCGCCACCTTGGCCATCGAGCGCTCGTTGTATTCCCAGCGAGCGACCTCGAGGCCATGCTCGTGCTCGAACGCAATGGCGTTCGGCATGGTGTGGAGGGCGTGCCAGCCACGTGGACCGACCAGCGTCACCGCAATCCCCAGGCGCTCGAACCAGTAGGGCACGCAGAGAGCAAGGGCCGAGTGACCGGGCAGCACGTCTCTCGGCTGAAAACCCGGCGACCTGGGGGAGGACATCGGGCTCGCGAGCGAACGCTTGCGCGACGATGAGTGTGACACAGTTCATTCTATTTAGCCGTAAACTGAATCAAATGCTACCGCCGGCGATGACATCATGAGCTCATGCCAACGCTCGAGCTCCGACTCCGACCGCGGTACGTAACCGCTTGCTGCGCTCTTGCTGTCGGCCTGGCGCTCGGATGCAGCGGCAGCAGCGACGACGGCGCAGATCCCGCGAGCTCGGCCGGCAGCGCGGAAGCTGTCGGCGGAGCCGGCGGTGAGACGGCGATCGCGGCGGACGGAGGGGGCATGACGCGGGGAGGCAGCTCGGGCAGCGCAAACACCGGGGGTGGCACTTCGGGCAACGGAGGCCGAGGGGGCGTGGGCGGAGCCACGTCGGCCGGCGGTAGCAGTGCGAACGCAGGGGGCAGCGGAGGAAGCAGCGCCGGCAATGCCGGCGGAAGCGGGGGAAGCAGCCAGGGCAACGGCGGAACGAATTGCGGGGGAATCGCGATTCCCAGGGGATCGGGTGCACCGAGCGGCGGTACGCCGGATCAATGGCAGAACGTGACGCCCCAGGGAATTAGCCTCAATGGCAGCGACTACAACGGCGACAATTTTGGCGCCCAAGACGTGCTCGTCGATCCCGCGCGCCCCAGCGACTTCTATGCATTTTTCTGCCATCAGGGCGTCTACAAGTCCACCGACTATGGACAGACGTGGACGAAGGTGAACACGGGAGCCAACGGTGCCAGGATCGATGCTGGCAAGCCCTGGGGCGAGGGCATCGACTCCAATCGCTGCCGCGATCCCAATACCCCGCCCACCCTCTACAGCGCCGGCTCGCAGGGCCAGTTCTGGAAGTCGACGGACGGCGGCGTGAATTGGAAGGGCATCGATTTACCCCACGACGGCAAGGCCCGTGAGCAGGATGACTACGACGTCGACGTGGATCCCTACGACGGTAAGCACCTGATCGTCGGATTTCACGAAGAGTCGGGGCTCGCGGAATCGAACGACGCCGGCGAAACCTGGACCTCGGTCAAGCTCGATGCCGGCATGAATGCGGGAACATCCTGCTATCCCTTTTTCATCGACACCGGTGAAAGCGCGGGCACGCGAAAGACCTGGATCATGATCTCGCAGGCCGGCGGTGTCGGCACGTGGCGCAC
The DNA here is from genome assembly GCA_038240245.1 of Polyangiales bacterium. Classification (GTDB taxonomy): domain Bacteria; phylum Myxococcota_A; class Polyangia; order Polyangiales; family Polyangiaceae; genus DASWDH01. Next base: position 1,168 of record JBBSDY010000267.1, on the reverse strand, counting down.
GGCTGACGGCGGCAGCTCGTGGCACCAGGTAAGCAAAAACGAGCACACCCACGGCGGTAGCCAGATTTTCCAAGCTGCCGGTGCCGTCTACATGGCCGGCGTCTATGCCGTCGAAGGATGGGGCGTGTTTCGAAGCACGGACTTCGGTGCCACCTGGATGCACCTTGGTGCCAACGACAATCAATCGATCGTGTTCGGCACCCCGAAACACGTCTATGTGATGAGCGCCCCCTTCGGTGACGAGCACACCGCCGAACGCTCCGATGCCGCGGGCACCACGTGGGCGACGTGGTCGCTCGACATCGCCGACGGCCCGAAGCGCGCCGCCGTCAGCTACGACGGCTCGCACAACATCATCGTCACGGGCTCCTGGCGAGCCGGTGTGCTTCGCTACGTCGAGCCGTAGCGCGACGATGCACACCCGCCTGCGCAAGGCGGATCATGATAGCGCTGCTTCCGTCTCAGCTCGTCTCGGAAGCGAGAAGCCGCTCCACCCCCCGGGTGACGTTGAAGTATGACGACACGATCCGGATAAGGACCATCAGCGGCGTTGCCAGGAACATACCCGGGATTCCCCACAGCAGACCCCAGAAGATGAGACCAAGCAGGATCGCTATGGGTTTGAGCGACAGGCGCATCCCCATGAGCTTGGGCTCGAGGATTTGTCCGATGAACTGCTGCGTCACCAGCAAGATGGCAGCGAAGATCGCCACGGTGGTCAACGAGTGAAGCTGAATAGCTGCCAGGAGAATGAGCGGCAAGGTGGCGATGATCGATCCCACGCTGGGAATGTAGTTCAAGAGAAACGCGAGCAGGCCCCAGAAAAGCGCCAGATCAATGCCAAAAATCCAGCACATGACGACGAAGAGCGCCCCGGTGAGCAAACACATCAACGTCTTGACGGCTATGTAGGCGCCGATCGTCTCATTCATCTCCTGAAGGAGCCCGGTGAACCTCGACCGGGAGAACACCATGAACCCGGTAAAGATGACCACCAGCACGATGTTGCCGACCATGGTCACGATCGAGCCGAGGAAACTCGTCAGCATGTCGCCGATGGGAAGCTGCTGGAGCTGCGAGAGAAGGCCCTTCGTTCGCAGCCAGCCGATGGCAGTCTGAATGCTTGGCGAATCGGTCATTACCTTGGTGAATTTCACCTGGTATTCGG
>JBBSDY010000266.1:0-6080 GCA_038240245.1 Polyangiales bacterium | reverse complement strand
GGAGGCCACCCCGACTTCGAGGGACCTCTTTACGGGATGAACATCACACCCAACCTGGTGGGACCACTGCTCGATGCCGATCAAAAACCGATCTATGCATCGCAGTGCGAAGAGGGCCACCCGAGCCCGCCGCCCGCTTGCCAGTGGCAAGGCGAGACCACCACCAAGGCCAACTTCGATCAGTGGTACCGCTACACACCGGGCGTCAACAAGCCGTACTTGCTCCGTATGTATTTCGCGCCCCAGGATGGCGGCCTCTTCAGGTTTCAGAGCTTCTTCTTCTATCCCGTCGATGACGCCGGCTTCGGCAACTCGGGGACGGCCGACGATGGCAAGCAACACAACTTCAGCTTCACCACCGAGCTGCACACGAAATTCCAGTACAAGGGTGGCGAGACGTTCATGTTCACGGGCGACGATGACGTGTGGGTGTTCATCAACAACCACCTCGCCGTCGACGTGGGCGGACTGCATCCGCCCGAGTCCAAGTCGGTCACCCTCGACGATTCGGCGACCGACCTCGGCATCACCAAGGGCCAGGTTTACAATCTCGACCTCTTCCACGCCGAGCGGCACGATCCCCAGTCGACATTTCGCGTCGACACGAATCTTTCGTTCGTGAACTGCGGAACGTTGCCGCCCGACATCGTCAAGTAGCGGCGGCCGTCAGACGTTGGGGTGTTCGATCGTACGGCAGCAGTTTCGTCCGGCGTTCTTGGCCAGGTAGAGCGATACGTCGGCCAACCGAATCAACCGGTCGGCCGTGAGCTCGGTGCCACAATCGGCGAGGCACGCGACACCGATGCTGACCGTAACCTCGATCCGACGGCGCGGCGAGTCTCCGCCCTGGCGGGTGGTGCCCGGGGGCTCGGTGGGCGACGGTTGCTCGTACTCGAAGGTCGTACTCTGGATGAGATGGCGAACGCGCTCGGCCAGGAGCATTCCGTGCATCCGGTCGGTGCCGCGCGAGACGATGGCAAACTCTTCGCCTCCATAGCGAGCGAACACGTCCTCGAGCCGAAGCGCGCGTTTGACGATCGAGCTCAGCTCGCGCAGCACGTGATCGCCCGCGGGATGTCCCATCTGATCGTTGACCTCTTTGAAGTGATCGACGTCGATGAGCAACAGACACAGCTCGCCGCCGTGCCGCTTGGCATAGGCGACCTCGCTGGCCAGACGCTCGTCGAGATGCCTGCGGTTGGCCGCACCCGTCAGGGCGTCGAGAATGCTCGATTCATACTGACGTTTGAGCATGCTCACTTCGAGCTCGTCGGCGAGCGCGAACCGAAACATGACGCCCGAGCCGATACCGATCCGGTCGCCGTCCTCGAGGCCCGACCGAATGACCCGGTTGCCGCGGACCGTGGTGCCGTTGCGAGAGCCGAGATCCTCGATCTCGAAGACGTTCGGTCCGGATTGCAAGATCGTCGCGTGGCGACGGCTCACGGCGGGGTGATCGACCAGGATCTGGCAGTCCAGATCTCGCCCGAGCAGGGTGCTCTTTTCCAGACGAAAGACCGATCCGGCCTGGGGCCCGGTGATCATGGTCAAGGCCGGATGATCACAAACCCGCGGCGCCGCCAGGATCTCGTCCTCGGTGGGAGGAGGCGGGCGTCCTTCCCAGTGCCCGGGGGGAAGGGTCGCATCCAGCGTGATGGCGCCAACGCGCATCCTGCGGCCGAGATTGGTTTCCGGTTTGAAGCGATCTTCCAACAGCGTTCTCGTCACAGAACACGGTATTTCCTTGCGGAACTTGAGACGTGCCGAAAGGGTGACGGTGTAGGTTGCCAGCACGACAAGTGTGAGCCGTCCTCGGTCGCCGAAATTACTTCACCATCGCCGGCACGGTGGCGCAGCCGATGAGAACCTTCAGGCTACTGCCATTGGCGTTGCTCAGCGGATCGCACGACTGCGGGCAGAGCGTGATCTTCGACGGTTTGCCCGCGGCGCCGGGGCTGACGTCGTAGTACCAGCCTCCGGCTGCGGAGCACTGGGTCGCGTCGCTGACGTTGCCCACCAGACCGGGCGTTCCCGCCATTCCCACTTTCGTTTGAACGTTCACGCGACCGTAGTCGAGCGCCTGGCCCATGGTCGGAATGGTGTAGTCGCACTTGATCACCTGCTGCGAGATCTGCTTGAGGGCCGTGGACAGGGCTGCGGTCACGTCTCCCTGGGCCGGAAAATAGTGGTGCGCGCCGCCCGATCCGGCGAGCGCAATGGCGTCGAGGTTCATCGTGAAGCCGAGGCCGACCACGTAGGTCTTGATGGACGGGGTCCCCATGAACGCCGTCTGCGCGAGTGTGGTGGCGGACGCAACGCTGCTGCTACACCCGTTGGGCAGGCCGTCGGTGACGAAGACGACGGCGGCCGTGCGTCCTGGCGTGGCCATCGTGTAGCTTGTCGCGTAGTTGATGGAGCCCTGAAGGGCCGGCACGGTCGGCGTGGTACCGCCGGGCGAATTCTTCTTGATGGTGTCCACGATGTTCGTCGCACTGGCGGGAAGTGCCGCGATGGCTGCAGCCGGCGTCGCATAAGCCGCAACGTTGCAGAAGTCCGCACCGCTCAATCCGAAGAAACCCAGCCCCGCGCCGACGCCCACGCTGGTCGGTGCATTCAAGAAGGCCGAGATGGCGTCGGTGACCGCCGTCCACCTCGTGGGCGGGACGGTTGCAGTGGGATTGGTCGCCGGATTGTCGCAAGCCGTATCGGCCGCGCCGCAGCCCATGGAGACCGAGCGGTCGACCATGATGAACAGGTCGGTGGCGATCAGGGTGCTGTCGCGTGATTCGGCAGCACAGGCGGCGTCGGGATCGAGACCCGCGTCGGAATCGTTCGCTTCGCCGCCGCCACCGCCCGCAGCAACGGTGATGAGACCGTTGCTACCGCCTTGCGACACGCTCCCGGAGCTGCCGCCGACGGCGATGGAAGCAGCTCCGCCCTGGCCGCCATCGGCGCTCACGCCACCCGGGAAGCCATTGCCGGAATTGTCGGCGGCCTTGGCGCAGCCGAACGCCGAGGCAGCAAGGCACAGCGGTGTAACTACCCGTAAGACACGTTTGGACATGAAGGCGCGCTCTTTCTCTCGACACGCGGACGGCGATTGTCTCGTCGCGCTCAGGCGCACCACGATAATACCGCTGGCACGCCGGACGCGTTGCAAACGAAGAGCGCTGGATGCATCACCCCGGAGCTCCGGCCACCGTCGTGGCGAACTACCCGGGGGGCCAGGCCAGCGCGCGACCACCGAGAACGTGAACGTGAACGTGAAACACGCTCTGGCCTGCTCCAGGGCCGTTGTTGACCACCGCCCGCCAGCCCGTGGTTTCGAGCTGCGCCTCGTGCGCGACGCGCTGAGCGGCAAGCATCAGTTTGCCCAAAAGAAGAGCGTCTTCAGCAGTGGCCTCGTTGAGCGATTGAATGTGCTTCTTGGGAATCACCAGCGCGTGCGTGGGAGCCACCGGATGAATGTCCGCGAAAGCCAAGAGGTCGTCGTCCTCGAAGAGGAGCTTGGCAGGGATTTCCTTGGCGACGATCTTGCAAAAAAGGCACATCACGTCTCTCCCGGATTCAGAGTCGATCGAAAGGTCTCCGGGGTCGCCGCGCCGAGATCGTCGAGCCCGAGCCGGCGCCCGAGCTTGGCGAGCGCGCCTTCGACGAGCCACCGATCGTCTTCGGTCAGCTTCATGGCCTCGTGGACCTGGTCGGAAGCTGGCCGGCGCGAGAGCGCGAAGCGGATCACTGCGATCTCGAGCGACTCGAGCATGGCCGTTCGCTCGAGGCCCAGATGCGAAACGCCGTAGCGAAGCACCACACCGCCCTCGTCGCGCGAGTCCATGCCGCGTACGACGGCGCGAAGGTTTTGTGGGGCCGAAAAGTGACGCACGATGGTGCGTAGCTGCGCCGCGCGCGAGCGGGTACGGCGGGCCCACATCTCGGTGAACAGCGCGAAGAAGCGATTGCGCGCAAAGGTGACGGGCGCGAGCACGAGCGCGCAAAGGAGCGCCTCACGGTCGACGTCGGCCGCGGGGCTCAAGGGTCGGCCTCGTCCGAAACGGAAGGCGGAGGCGATCCCATGCCCCCCGCGAAGAGCAGCGCGGCCTGGCGATGCGTTCGAAGCTGGCTGATGAGCTCGTCGAGATCGCCCTCGACGATGCGGTCGAGCTTGTAGAGCGTGAGCCCGATGCGGTGATCGGTGATGCGATTCTGGGGGAAGTTGTAGGTTCGGATTTTCTGTGACCGTTCGCCCGAGCCCACCATGGTGCGCCGCTCGGCGCTGATGGCTGCGTCTTGTTTCTCGCGCTCGATGTCGAGCAGGCGAGCGCGCAGGATCTTCATGGCCTTGGCCTTGTTCTTGAGCTGCGACCGCTCGTCCTGGCATTTGACCATCATGCCCGAGGGAACGTGCGTGATCTGCACCGCGCTGTTGGTGGTGTTCACGCCCTGCCCTCCGGGACCGCCCGAAGCTGCGATGTCGATCTTGAGATCCTTGTCGTCGATCAAGACCTCGACTTCTTCGGCCTCGGGAAGCACGGCCACCGTCGCGGTCGAGGTGTGGATCCGTCCCTGGGTCTCGGTGGCAGGCACTCGCTGCACGCGATGGACCCCGCCCTCGAAGCGCAGCTTGGAGTAGACGGCCGCGCCATTCACAGAGGCGGTGACCTCCTTGTAGCCGCCGGTTTGCGACTCGCTTTCGTTCAGGATCTCGACCTTCCACCGCTGGGTCTCGGCGTAGCGAAGGTACATGCGGAAGAGATCGCGAGCGAAGAGGGCTGCCTCTTCGCCGCCCTCCCCGCTGCGGATCTCGAGGATGACGTTCTTCTTGTCGTTGGGATCGGTCGGCAGAAGCAGCAGCCGGAGATCCTCGGCGAGCTTGAGAGCTTGTTTTTCGAGCACCGGGAGCTCTTCCTCGGCAAGGCCTCGCAGCTCGGGATCGTTGAGGGCGTCCTTGTCCTCTTTGATTCGGCGGTCGATATCGCGCCAAAGGCTGAACGCGTGGATGACCGGCTCGATCTCGCTGCGCTCCTTGTTGAGCTGCTGCAGCTGCTGGCGGTTGGACAAGACCGACGGCGAGCACAGGAGGTTTTCTACCTCGCTGAACCTACGCTCGACCGCCTCGAGCTTCTCGATGGGGAGCATGAACCGAGGTCAATCAGGCCGCGCGGCCGTAGCCAGGATCGGCAGCGAGGGATGCGAAGTCGGCAAATGTGCGGTCGGTCGCCTGCGCGGGACCGGCGCTGACGGCGCGCTCGCGCCACAGGGTGGCTTGCAGCGACGACAGCGCGACCTCGAGCTGCTCGTCGTCGGGCTCGATGGTGGTGATCCTTTGCACCAGGAAGCCCGGCCACAGCACGATCCGGAGCGGACCGCGCGTGCAGTAACGCGCGAAGACGCGCTGGATCTCGAAGGTGATCGCGGCGATCACCGGCAAAAAGGGCAGCTTGAGAACGAGCAAGAGAAGGTTCTCGACCACCCCGCTGACCGGCAAGTGCGGCAAGAGCGGCGCGACGGCCGTAAAAACCAAGATCGAGACCAGGGCCACCATCACCAAAAAAGTCGTCCCACAGCGCGGGTGAAGCCTGGTTTTGGTTCGCGCGTTGCTCACGACGAGCGCCTCGCCGGCCTCGTAGGTGCTGATCGTCTTGTGCTCGGCACCGTGGAACTGAAAAACGCGGCGGATCTCGGGGACGCGTCGAATGAGCAAAAGGTAGCCCACGACGATGGCGAGCTTGAACGCGCCGGTCATGGCCTGAAACAGTGGCGACCGGATGTCGAGAGCGAAGCCGCCCACATGATTGGCCGTCCAGGCGGCGGCGTGGGGCAGGACGACGAAGAGCAGGATGGCAAAACCGATGGTGAGCGCGGTGACGATCTTTCTGCCGCCCTCTCTAACCGTCGAGCCGCTGGGCGGATCGCCCGAGGGATCGGGCTCGTAGCTGGCGAGCGCAACGACAGAGAGCGCCAGGTTGTGCAGTACGCCGCTCTTGGTGGGACCTGAAGGGGGGCTCGCGTCGTCCAAATGATCGCGCTCGTAGATCTCGGACGAGAATCGAAGAGCCTCGGACCCCAGCTTGATCGATTCG
>JBBSDY010000265.1:0-6099 GCA_038240245.1 Polyangiales bacterium | reverse complement strand
TTATGTGGGTGGGGTGGCCGCTAACTCCACACCCCCCCGCGGGCGGGCGTCGAGCGCCCAGAATATTAGCGGTTCGAACCCCCCCCTGTGTTGCGTGGTGGGGGGGGCGCGCGGCGCCAACGGTCGGGCAAGCTACTCACACCAGTTGGATGCGTCGGGATCGAGCTGGTAGGTCTTGTTGGACCCGCCGCCGACGTAGGTCGTCGGATAGGCGTCGGCGAGGATGGCAGCGTCGCTGAGCGAGCAGTGGTAGACCTTCGCTCCCGGGGCGAGCGCCGCATAGCAGCGGTCTTCGACGCGAATGACGCTCTCACAGATGCACCGGTCGGTCGAGCACTTCGAGGTTCGGATCGCGGCGTCAAAGATCTTGGCTTCGTCTTTGGCGATGCGCGTCTCGATGTCCGCGCACGTGGCGTCACAGCTCGAAGCGTCGGCTGGATCGCACTCCGGAAAGTCCTTGCAACCATAAAGGCAGTCGTTCGATCGCCCATCCAGATCGCAGATGGGGTGGTCGCCGAGAATCAAATTGTTTTCGGGGACGAAGGAGCCAGCGTCTCCAAACACGCGATGGCAGAGGCACGCCGTCGGATGAGCGAACAGGCGCCTGGAATCGTTGGTGTCGCGTCGAGCGCACTCCGATCCGACGAAGCGCCAGTCGTGATGACCGGGCACCTTGAGCGAATCGATGCCCTGGATGAGCGGCCCGGAGCAATCAGCATCCTGGGTGCACCCGCACTGGCCCGGCGAGCCCGTCTGTCCGTTCATGGGATCGGGCAAGGCAGCCGGGTGATCGGGTGTGGGCGCCTTGTTGTCGCCCGACGAACTGCAAGCGGCGGCCACGCCGAGCGACATCCAGGTCATCACGAAGAAGCGACGCATCTCGTCCTTTCTAGTGCCCGAACCAGAGCAAGGTGTCCAGCGCAGATCTAAACATTCCGTCCCTCATTTCTGCGTCTGGGTGTATAGATCTGCCTGTGATCGATCTCGATTGCCTCGCGGGGGAGCTGATTCGATCACTTCGCGGCCGGCGTTCACAAACCGCCTTCAGTCGCCGTCTGGGCTACTCGACCAACGTCGTGCACACGTGGGAAGCCGGACGCCGGCAACCTACGTCAAGCGATTTCCTGAACGCTGCCGCGCGAAGCGGCATCGACGTGAGGGCGGGAATGGCGACGTTCTTTCGAGGAGAAGCCGGCCTGCCCGTCGCAGCGCCGGGGACCGAGCGGCTCGTGACCGCCCTCTTGCTCGTGTTGCGAGGGGATTTTCGAATCGGTGCTCTCGCCCGGTCCATTGGGGCGACCCGCCTGACGCTCACACGCTGGCTACGCGGAGAGTCGGAGCCGAGGTTGCCACAGCTGCTCGAGCTCGTTCGCGCGACGACGCAGCGATTGCTCGACTTCGTCGCCATTTTCGCCGATCCCGGGTCGCTCGCATCGACGCGCGCCGCGTGGCGCGATCTCCAGGCCCAGCTACGCGTCGCCTATGACGTGCCGTGGAGCCACGCCGTGCTGCGGGCGCTCGAGCTTTCCGACTACCGACGCTTGCCGCGGCACGAGCCTGGGTTCATTGCGCGCTACCTCGGGATCGCACTCTCGACCGAGGGCGAGGCCATCGAGGCACTGGCGCAAGCGCGCCAGATTCGGCGGGTGCGCGGCAAGTGGACCGCGGCCAGGGTGCTCACCGTCGACACGCGGCCCGATCCCGAGAAAAACCTTGCTCTCAAGCGCCACTGGGCCAAGGTGGGCGTCGAGAGGCTCGGCGGCGAGGGTCTCTTTTCGTACAATCTCTTCTCCATCTCCGAAGAGCACTTCGCACGGGTGCAGGCCTTGCACCGCGCGTACTTCGAGCAACTACGTGCCGTGGTGGCCGAATCGCGCGGAAGCGATCGGGTCGTTCTGGTCAACCTGCAGCTTTTTTCGCTGGCAACCGGGGGACCGCCCACAGCCGATACCTAGCCAAAATCCCTTACGCCGCGCAGAAGCCTTCGTAGTCGATGTAGCTCTTGATCGTCGGCGCCTCGCCGCACACCGGGCACGCCTTGTCCTTGCGCAGCTTGAACTCGCGGAACTTCATCTTGAGAGAATCGTAAGTGAGGATGCGGCCCGAGAGGGTGTCGCCCTTGCCGAGGATGATCTTGATCGCCTCGGTGGCCTGCAGCGTTCCGATGATGCCGCACAGGATACCCAGCACCCCGGCTTCCTGGCACGAAGGCGCGAGGTGGGCGGGCGGAGGCTCGGGGTACCAGCAGCGGTAGCAGGGGCCTACGCCGGGCACGAACGTCGTCACCTGTCCGTCGAAGCGGAAGATCGAGCCATGCGCGACCGGCTTGTTCAAGAAGATGGATGCGTCGTTCACCAAAAAGCGCGTGGGAAAATTGTCGCACCCATCGACGATGACGTCGTACGGCGAGAAGATGCGGTCGACGTTCGCGCTGGTGAGCCGCTCCTGGTACGGCTCGACCTTCACGTCGGGGTTCAAGTCCCGGATGGCAATCGCCGCACTCTCGACCTTGGGCATGCCGACGCGACTCGTCGCGTGGAGGATCTGTCGTTGCAGGTTGGATGCATCGACCACGTCGGCGTCGACGATCCCCAGCGTTCCCACGCCGGCCGCGGCGAGATAGAGCGCCGCCGGGCTGCCGAGACCGCCCGCTCCGAGGAGCAGCACCTTGGCGCCGAGGAGCTTGGCCTGCCCCGCCTCGCCGACCTCGGGCAAAAGAATGTGGCGCGAATACCGATCGCGCTGCGCCGGCGTGAGGTTCGGCGGAACCTCCATGGGGTAGCCGAGGTCCTTCCAGCGCACGAAACCCGGGTTGGCCGCCTCGACGTTGGTGTACCCGAGGTCCATGAGCGTCTTGGCGGCGAACGCCGAGCGGTTGACGCCCGAGCAATAGACGACGATGGGCGCGCTGCGATCGGTGAGCTTCTGCTCGACCTGCATCTCGAGGTACTGGCGGGGAATCAACACGGCGCCCGGCATGTACCCGTCGCGCGTCTCTTCCTTCTCGCGCACGTCGAGCAGGACCATCGGTTCTTTCTTGTCGAAGCGCCGCTTGACCTCGGCGAGCTGGACGCTCTTGATGGTCTGCTTCACTTCGGAGATGAGGTCGCTGTACGTCTTGGGCATCGAAGCTCCTGTGAGAATTCCTTTTCGCTCTGGTTACTTAGCCACCAATTTCGAGTGGGCGGTCATTGTAGCATCGGATTAGGGGACAATTGCGTCCTGTGAGCATAAGCATGCTCGCGGGGGTCGGAAAGGCCCGGTTACATAGCTCGCCTGCGGGGCCGGGCCAAGAGCCGCCGGGGACGCTGCAGAGAAGGCGTGATAAAAGAGTCATCGTCCCCCCATGTCGAATGTCAACCGTTTGGGCGAGCTTCTCGTCCGCGAAAAACTGATTAGTCTGCAGCAGCTTCGTCAGGCACAAGACGAGCAAAAGCGTACGGGACAAAACCTGGGAGCCACCCTCGCCAAGCTCGGTTACATCTCCGACGGCGAGATCACCAACTTTCTTTCGTCGCAGTACCGCGTCCCGGCAGTGAACCTCGAGGAGTACGAGATCGATCAAGAGGTTCTCAAGCTGGTGTCGCGCGATGTCTGCGACAAGCACAAGATCATCCCCGTCTCGCGCGCGGGCTCGTCGCTCATCATGGCGATGGCCGATCCGACCAACCTGCACGCCATCGACGACATCAAATTCTTGACCGGTTTCAACGTCGAGCCCGTCGTCGCGTCCGAGACGGCCATCCAGGCGGCGGTCGAGCAATACTATCAGTCGGGGCCTTCTTACGACGAAGTCATGGCCGGCTTCGACGAGGAAGAGATCGCGTTCGGCGACAACGACGAAGAGCTCAACCTGATGGAGCTCGAAAAGGCGAGCGAAGATGCTCCCGTCGTTCGCCTCGTCAACATGATTCTCTTGAACGCCATCAAGAAGGGCGCCAGCGACATCCACGTCGAGCCTTACGAAAAAAAGCTGCGCATTCGCTACCGCATCGATGGCGTCCTCATCGACGAGATGGCGCCTCCGCTCAAGCTCAAAAACGCGATCGCCAGCCGCCTCAAGATCATGAGCCAGCTCGACATCGCCGAACGTCGCCTGCCGCAGGACGGACGCATCAAGCTCAAGCTCGGCAAGGGCCGCGAGATGGATTTTCGCGTGAGCGTGCTCCCCACCATCTGGGGAGAGAAGATCGTCTTGCGTCTGCTCGACAAGTCGAACCTGCAGCTCGACATGACCAAGCTCGGATTCGACATCGAGCCGCTGCAAGACTTCCAGTGGGCGATCCACCAGCCGTGGGGCATGGTGCTGGTCACTGGTCCCACGGGCTCGGGCAAGACGACGACGCTCTATTCTGCTCTCTCCGAGCTCAACAAGCCGGGCTCGAACATCAGCACGGCCGAGGACCCCGTCGAGTACAACTTGCACGGCATCAACCAGGTGCAGATGCACGACGAGATCGGGCTCAACTTTGCCATGAGCTTGCGCGCCTTTTTGCGGCAAGACCCGGACATCATCATGGTCGGCGAGATCCGAGACTTCGAAACGGCCGAAATCGCGGTGAAGGCGGCGCTTACCGGGCACCTCGTGCTCTCGACGCTGCACACCAACGATGCTCCCGCCACCATCTCGCGCATGCTCAACATGGGCGTCGAGCCATTTCTCATCACTGCCAGCGTGAATCTCGTCCTTGCCCAGCGCCTAGCGCGCAAGAATTGCAGCGAGTGCAAGCAAGAGATCAAGCTCGACCGGCAGATCCTCCTCGACATCGGCTTCAGCGACGAGCAGATCGACACCGGCAAGATGATGAAGGGCGTCGGCTGCCGCACCTGCAACGGCACTGGCTACAAGGGCCGCGTCGCGCTCTACGAGGTCATGAAGTTCAGCGACAGCCTGAAGGAGATGGTGCTCCAGGGTGCCTCGACCGCCGAGCTCAAGGCGGCGGCCATCAAGCAGGGCATGACCACCCTACGCGCGAGCGGTATACTCAAGGTCCTCGATGGCGTGACCTCGACCGAAGAGATCCTCCGCGTCACGATGGGCGACTGAAGGGATCCATGCTCCAAGCTCCGGAAGGTCTGCGGGTCAGCCTGCACCAGCTTCTCAAGGCGATGATCGACAAAGGGGCGAGCGACATGCACATCACCACCGGTGTGCCTCCACTGTTGCGGGTCGACGGGTCGGTCATGCCGCTGCAGCTTCCGGCCCTCGGGCCCATCGAGAGCAAGTACCTCTGCTACTCGATCTTGACCGAAGAGCAGAAGATAGCGTTCGAAAAGAACAACGAGCTCGACTTCTCGTTCGGCATCAAGGGCGTCTCCCGTTTTCGCGCGAATCTCTTCTTGCAGCGAGGGGCCGTGGCCGGCGCGTTTCGGGCGATTCCCTTCAAGGTGCGGACATTCGACGAGCTCGGCCTTCCTCCGATCGTCGCCGAGCTGGCTGCCAAGCCGCGCGGCATGGTGCTGGTCACCGGCCCCACGGGGTCCGGCAAGAGCACCACGCTTGCCGCGATCATCGACAAGATCAACTCCGAGACCCGCCAACACATCATCACCGTCGAAGATCCCATCGAGTTCGTGCACAGCAGCAAGCTCTGCGTTGTCAACCAGCGCGAGGTGGGCGCCGACACCAGCAGCTTCAAGACCGCCCTCAAGTACATTCTTCGGCAAGATCCCGACGTCGTGCTGGTGGGCGAGATGCGCGATCTCGAGACCATCGAGGCTGCGCTCACGATTGCCGAGACGGGCCACCTGGTTTTCGGAACGCTGCACACCAATTCGTGCGTTCAGACCATCAACCGCATCGTCGACGTGTTTCCCACCGGTCAACAGCAGCAGATCCGAGCCCAGCTCTCGTTCGTCCTGGCGGGCGTCCTGTCGCAGCACTTGATCGCGCGCATGGATGGTCCGGGGCGGGTGCTGGCCCTCGAGGTCATGGTGCCCAATCCGGCGATCCGCAATCTCATTCGCGACGACAAGGTCCACCAGATCTACTCGAGCATGCAGGTCGGCCAAGAGAAGTTCGGCATGCAGACCTTGAACCAGTCGCTCTTTGGCCTATACCAGAAGCGCCTCATCTCGATGGACGAGGCGTTTGCTCAT
>JBBSDY010000264.1:0-6100 GCA_038240245.1 Polyangiales bacterium | reverse complement strand
GGTTCGTGGTTCGGGCTTTCGGGGTTCGGGGGGCGGTTGCCCCGTCCGGACGGGGAGGCGGGCGCCCGCTTGTGGTCGTGCGGCTTACGGAAACCCAGTGCGTGTTCGGTGACGACAACGAGCCCGGGTGAGATTACCCTCGGGCGCCCGATGTCCCCGGTCGCTGCCTACATCGTCGAGACCTTCGTGACGCTGCTCGGCGTCATCGCGCTCGCCGTGCTCGTCCTTTATGGCGGGCGAAGGCTCGGTTTCGGGCGCGCCTCGGGTCCGCTCGAGCTCGTCGGACGGCTGCCTCTCGACGCTCGTCGGGCGGTGTACCTGGTGAAAGTCGGCAAGCTCGTCTACGTGGTGGGCGCATCGGAGGGAGGCCTGACACGGTTGGGGGAGCTCGACGCCGACGCCATGCCCCTCGGTTCGGCAACGGCTCCCGGTAGGAGCTTCGGAGACGTTCTTGCGCGGGCGCTTCGGCCCGAAAAGGCTGCGCCACCAGACGCGCCCCGTAAAGGCGCAGGGGAGGGATCATGATGATGCCGCATGCCGCGGCCGCAGTCACGGCGCCCGGTGTCGCCGTCGACGAGTTGCTGAGCCGACCACTGGCGCTCGTCGTGGCGCTCGCGTTGGTCTCATTGCTTCCGTTCGTGTTCATGACGCTCACCTCGTTCGTGAAAATCTCCACGGTGCTCCAGATCGTTCGAGGCGCCATTGGAGCGCAGAACGTCCCTTCGGGAACGGTGATCATGGCGCTGTCCGGAGCGCTCACCCTGCTGGCCATGGCGCCCGTTGGCGAGCGCATGCTGCAGCGCGCGGCGCCCCTCTGGGACGGCAGGGTACGCGACACGACAGGCCTCGTGACGGGCCTCGTCGAGGCCACCCGCGATCCGATGCGTGGATTTCTGCACGCGAACGCCAGGGAGCGCGAGCGGGTTCGGTTCTTCGACGTCGCCAAGAACGCCCGCCCCGAGCCCGACCGTGCCGACGTGGGAGCCGACGACTTCGTGGTTCTCATCCCCGCGTTCGTGACCACCGAGCTCTACGAGGCCTTTGCCCTCGGGTTTGCTCTGTACCTGCCATTTCTCATCATCGATCTGGTCGTGGCCAACGTGCTGCTCGCCCTGGGCATGCAGATGCTGAGCCCCACCCAGGTCAGTTTGCCTTTCAAACTTCTGCTCTTCGTGGCCATCGACGGCTGGGCGCTGCTGTCGCAGGCGCTCGTCTCGGGCTACAAATTCTAGGCACTTATAGAAGCAAAAACCAGCAGATGAGCCAAAAGGTCCGTCGCGCCGGGAATAGAGCCACCCGTGAGCTGTTAACGCGCGTGAACGATGCTCCGTTTGCGCCCTGCGGCCTCTCTCATGGTTGACAGCATGCCCTTCGCCGCTAGGATGGCGCCGCCTCGCGTCGGGGGTTTTTCTCGGCCATTTTGGCCTGGACCGGTCGCTGTCGATTCGCCGGACTCAACGCGGACGCTCTACCCTCGTACCTCTTTTTTCTGACTGGAGGCCGGATGTCTACCGACGTCATGATCTATGCGAACGACCTGACCAAAAGGTTCGGGACGTTCCGTGCCCTCGACCGGATTCATTTCGAGGTCAAACGTGGCGAAGTCGTCGGCTTTCTCGGCCCCAACGGGGCGGGAAAATCGACCACCATGCGCATCCTCACTTGCTTCATCTCTCCGACCGATGGCACGGCCAAGGTGCACGGGCACGATGTGTTCGACGAGCCCCTCGAGGTGCGCCGCAAGATCGGCTACCTGCCCCAGCGTGCCCCGCTCTACCAGGACATGCTGGTGTGGGACTACCTCAAGTTCGTGGCCGACATGCGCGGGCTCGACCATTCGACCTTCAAATCGCGGATGCGCAAGATCGTCGAGGTCTGCGGCCTCGCCCAGGTGCTCGGCAAGGACATCAACACCCTTTCCCACGGTTACCGGCAGCGTGTCGGCCTCGGTCAGGCGCTGGTCCACGATCCCCCGATTCTCATTCTCGACGAGCCGACCAGCGATCTCGACCCCAACGAGAAGGCCGAGGTCATCAAGTACATCAAAGAGATCGGCAAGGAGCGGACCATCCTGCTCTCCACGCACAACCTGGCCGAGGTCGAGACGGCCTGCGCCCGGGCCATCATCGTCTCCAAGGGCCGCATCGTCGCCGACGGTCCGCTCGAAGAGATCCGCGGCCGCACCGGCAAGATCAGCTACTTCCTGTCGGTCAGCGAGCAGACGGCCGAAAAGGGCAAGGCTCCCACGGCGACCGAGGTGCAGGCAACGCTGAAAGCGATCGCCGGCGTTCGAGGGGTGAGCGAGCTTCCCACCGACGACAAGGCCCACGCCTTCGAGCTGACGGGCGATCAAGACGGCGATCTGCGCAGCGACCTCTTCCGCCTCGCCGTGGCCAAGGGCTGGACGCTGCTCGAGCTACGCCGCGATTCGCAAACCCTCGAGGACGTTTTTCGCGATCTCACCAAGGGCGACGAGCGACGCGATCGCAAGATGGGCAAGGCGGCCGAAGACGACCGTGACGAGGACGACAAAAACGACGACGATCGCAGCGAGCCCCAGGCGGCCGCGGGCGGAGGCTGATCCCACATGAACGCCACATTCATCATCGCCAAGCGAGAGTTTCGGTCGTATTTCGACTCGCCGCTGGCTTACGTCGTCATCTGTCTGTCTCTTCTCATGCTCGGCGTCGGCGTGTTCGTGTGGCCGGGCAAGTTTTGGCAGGTCGACCGCGCCACGCTCGCCTCGATGTTCGAGGTCATCCCCATCGGGTTGGTCGTTCTCATCGTGCCCGTCGTGACGATGCGCCTGGTGGCCGAAGAAAAGCGATCGGGCACCCTCGAGATGCTCATCACCCTGCCGGTGCGCGACAGTGAGGTCATCCTCGGCAAGTTCCTGGGCGCGTTCGGCCTGGTGCTGGTCCTCATCTTCTCGACGCTGCTCTACCCGCTCTTGATGTTCAAGTTCTGGCACCTCGGTCCCATCGACACCGGGCCGGTGTTTTCGGGTTACTTCGGCCTCATTCTGTTCGGTGCGGCAGCGGTGGCCCTCGGACTGCTCATCTCGAGCCTCACCGAGACCCAGGTCATCGCCTTCTTCATCACGTTCATCGTGCTGGGCATGCTCTACGTGGTGGGCGAGCTGGGCGTCCTGGTTCCCAACGCGCTCGGAACCGTCCTTCGCGAGCTGTCGTTCAAGGAGCACTACACGTCGTTTCAGCGCGGGCTCATCGATACGCGCGACATCGTTTTCTTCCTGTCCTGCGCCGTGTTGGCGCTCCTGCTCGCCTTCCGCTCCCTCGAGAGCCGGAAGTGGACCTAGGGGATCCCCGTCATGGAACGTCGAACCAAAGCCGCCGCTGAAACCAGCGTCTACCTCGTCATCATCGCCGCCATCCTGGTGGTGGTGAACGTCATCGCCTACGTGGGCATCCACAAGCGCATCGACGTCACCAAGAACGAACGCTTCACGCTCTCGCAAGGAAGCGGTCGCCTCGTCAAATCGCTGAAGAGCCCCCTGCACATCGACGCCTACGTCACCAAGGGCCTTCCCAAGCTCGACGCCTTCGTGCGCTACTTGAATGATCTGCTCAAGCTCTACCAGCGAGCTGGCGGGTCGAACTTCGAATACTCGCTCATCGAGGCAAAATCCGAAGACCAACGCTCCGCCGCCAAGGAAGCGGGCCTCAAGGACGTTGCCTTCGGCGAGGGCAGCGAAACGGGCGAAGATCAGGCTTCGATCGCCCAGGGCTACATGGGACTCGTCTTCAAGTACGGCAGCGAGAAAGACACCATTCCGATCATCCAGCCCGATCGCGCCGATGGGCTCGAGTTTTGGATCTCCAACAAGATTCGCGAGGTCCGCGACAAGGCCGACAACATCAGCCACAAGATTGGCGTCGTCACCGGCAAAGACGAGATCAAGCTCTCCGATTCGAACCTGATCCCCGCGCAGGGCCAGGGCAAAGGCCCGTCGATCAAGGGAATCATCGACCAGGCGTTTCCATTCTACAAGCTCGAGGATCTCGACTTGAAGAACGGCGACAGCGACATCAGCAAGGACCTCGACGGCATCCTCATCACCCAGCCCGGCAAGGACTTCACCGATAAGGAGCTGCGCCGCATCGATCAGTTCTTGATGCTCGGCAACAAGTCGCTCGTGGTGTTCGCGTCCGCCGTCAACCTGAAGCAGGGCGATGGCGCGATGAAGGCCACCCTGTCCACGCACGGTCTCGAGAAGCTCCTCGACGGCTATGGCGTGGAGATGAAAAAAGACGCCGCCATGGACTGGATTCGGTCCATGCGTCTTCCGGTCATGACCCAGTCCGGCTCGATGGCCTGGATCCGCGCACCGGGCATCGTGCAGGCAACGCACGATACACGTTACGACGAGGCTCACCAGCTCCTCGACGACGGCTTCGCCGCGTTCTTCCGCGCCGACGAGCTCAGCTTTCCGTTCCCGTCGACGCTCGTCATGCACGCCGACAAGCAGCCAGAGGCCAAGCTCAAGGTCGTGGCGCGAACCACCGAGAAGGCCTGGTCCGAAACGGGCGAGACGGTCGACCTTAAGATCTCCCCCAACTGGAAGCCCAAGGCACCGCTCGACCAAAAGGCGATTGCCATCGCTGTCGAAGGCACGCTGAAGAGCGCTATGGGCCCCGGCGACGGCGTCGATACCCCGGCCGCCTCCTCGGACAAGAGCCGCGTTCTCGTCATCTCGTCGGCGGGCTTCTTGACCAACCCCTTCGCTCGTTCGGGCGCGGGCACCGAGCTCGGCGGCCAGTTCCAGATGATGGGCCCGGTCGGTGGCGACGAGCAGCTACAGATGCTCGCCGGGCCTTACGCGCAGAAGTACCTCACCGGGACCATCCTCTCGTTCAAGAACACGCTCGACTGGATGAGCGGCGACTCCGATCTCATCGCGGCGAGCGCCAAGATCTTGGGCGAGGCCAACCTCACCTATGACAGCATCACGCGCCCCAAGCTCGACGCGAACGACGACGACAACTCGATCAAGAAGAAGGACGAGGAGTTCCGCGACGCTCGCAAAAACACCCAGCGCAACGTCCAGCTCGTGCTCACCCTGCTCTGCCCTCTGCTTTTCGCCGGCTTCGGTATCTTCCGCTGGCGCCAGCGCGAAGGCGGACGGGCCAGCATCTCTCTGGACTGACCCAGGTTTTGAATTCATTTCGGTGAGCCAAATAACCCATGAAAAACGAACAGAAGATCTACGCAGCAGCCGGTGCCCTGGCCGTGGTTTTGGGAGGCCTGTATCTCGTCCAGAAGAGTGACAAGGAAGAGATGGTCATGCACACGCCGGGCGCGGCCTCGTCAGTGTCGCTGCCCGAAGTGAAGCTGCCCGCCGACGACGTCGACAAGGTCACCAAGATCGACATCAAGAACGCCGCCAAGGGCGAGGTCGTCCTCGAGAAGCAGGGCGACTCGTGGAAGCTCACCAAGCCCGTCGTCTACCCGGCCAACCAGCAGAACGTGAAGTCGCTGCTCGACAACTTGAAGGAGCTCAAGCTCAAGGACACCATCGACTCGGGCAAAAACCAGTACGCCACCTACGAGCTCGACGACGAGAAGGCCGTGCACGTCCAAGTCTACAAGGATGCGGCGAAACCGCTCGATTTGTTCTTCGGCAAGAGCGGTACACGCGGGCAGATGACGCGGCTGTCCGACAAGGATGGCATCTACGTGGCGAGCGGCTATTCGAGCTACCTCTACACGCGCGAGGTCAAAGACTGGCGCGATCGCGACGTCATGAAGTTCGAGGACGGCAATGTCATCTCGGCGAGCCTGACCAACGACAACGGGCCCTTCAGTTTTTCGAAGAGCGACGACAAGTGGACGGGAACCTACAAGGGCAAGGCCATCGCCAATTTCGATCCCGAGAAGGTGAAAGACATGCTGCGTGCCTACAAGGCGCTGACGGCCGAAGACTTTGCCGATAACAAGTCGGCGTCCGACACCGGCCTCGACAAGCCGGCGATGCTGTCATTCACCCTGAAGGACAACGGCGGCACGCAGAAGATCAACGTCGGCAAGACGTCGACCGGCTCGAGCCGCTACGCGCAAAAAGACGCCAGCCCCACCATCG
>JBBSDY010000263.1:0-6118 GCA_038240245.1 Polyangiales bacterium | reverse complement strand
CTTGATTCGCGACGACGCCTTCATGAAACCCGTCGCGCTCGCTTCCACCACGTGCTCACCCGGATCGGTGGGACGATCGCCATCGAGCAAGATACTGGAGACCGGTTGCCCGTCGACCGTGACCGTCACGTTATTGTCGCTTGGGCCTTTGACGGAAATGCTGAGGATCGCAATTTTGGGCCGGGCGGTGTCGAGAGCGGTCTGCGCACGCTCGCGCGCCTTCACCATCACGGGGCTCGCGTTGGGAGGCAAATACTCGCGCAGCGCCCTGCGCAAAGCCTCGGTGCCATCGACGATCTTGCCCTGTGCGACGAAGCATTCTCCGAGCCGGCCGAGGACGATGATCGAGTGGTGAAGCCTCTCGGCGCGCGCGAGCTTGTCGAGAGCCTCGCCACATTTGCCCGCATCGGCCAACTTCATGCCTTCGACGGCCAGACTGCGGGCGGCCGCCGTTTCTGCTGCATTGGCGTCGTCGTCGGCGATCGCCGGCAGGACGAGCCATGCTCGTGACGAAAGGCTCGCCAGCAAACATGCGGAAAACACTCGCGACGCGCGAGTCGAACGACGGGTGCCCACCATGGTCCCTCCTGGAGGAAATATTGGGCGCCCGAGCGCCGTGCCCACAGTAACGACCGGCCCACGGAGAACTAGAGTCTGACCCCAGCAAATGCCTGTGCGCGGGTGGAGCACATCCACAACGTCACGACAGTACTAATGCCGCCGAAAAAAGTGCCGTTGCTGAGGTGGCTCATTCGCAAGGGCAACTTACGAGACCGTGATCCTACCGAGGGGAAGCAATGGAACGCACACGAACACGCTGTCTGGTCAAAATCAGCGGCACATTGTCGCTGCTCGGACTGGCGGCCTGCAACATGGTCGTCGGCCTCAACAAGCTGTCGGTCGAAGGCACCTCCCCGGATGGCGCAGCGAGTTCTTCGACCGACCCCGGCGCGGATGTCACGATCACCCCCGGAGCGGACGGCGGAACGCCCGTCGAATCGGATGGCGCGACGGGCATGGATGCGGCCGTCGGTGAATGTACGACCAATGCGGAGTGCACCGAGCGCGCGACCGCTGCGGCCATCGACGCCGGCGGGGGCGACGCTTCCGACGCCGGATCGCGGGTAAGCCCTGCCGTCTGCGTGAAGCCAGAAGGACGATGCGTCGCGCTCCTCAGTGAGGATTGCGACGGCGTCACCGGCGACTACTCGAATGACGACGCCATCGTCCTGGCCACGCTCTTCTCCACCAAGGGAACGCAGGCGGCGACCAATCTTCCGCGTCAGCGCAGCGCGACACTAGCCGCCGAAGAGATCAACGCCGCCGGCGGTATTCCCGCCCCCACGCCACAGGGCAACTCCCGGCCCATGGTCATGATCTCGTGCGACGAATCGACGGATCTGATGCGGGTAGCCAAGCACCTGGTGACCGATCTACACGTGCCGGCCATCGTGGGCCCCAACACCAGCCAGGACACCCTCGATCTTTCCAACAAGATGACCGTCGCCAGGGGCACGTTGATGATGACCCCGACCGCGGTCGCATCGAGCATCTCCGATCTGCTCGACGAGGATCTGACCTGGTTGATGGTGCCCTCCGATGTCCAGAGGGCGCCCCTCATGATGCAGCAGATCAACGATCTCGAGAAGAAGATCAAGGCCGACCGCAGCGTCGGCAGCGTCAAGCTGGGTATCATATTTCGCAACGATGCGCTCGGAGCGGGCACCCGCACCTCGCTCAATTCGCTGGTGCTCAACGACAAGCCCCTCAGCGACCCCGTCAACGCGGGCAGCCCGGCGGGCAATGTAAAAATCGACGGCTACGATTTCAAGCAAACCGACCAGGCTCCCATCGTGGCCAAGTACCGCGATTTCGCGCCGGACATCATGGTGCTGGCCGGCACCGCCGAAATCGTCACCAAGATCATGACGCCGCTCGAGCAGCAATGGCAAAACGCGACCCCAAGGCCGTACTACGTGGCCATCGATTCGGTCAAGGTGCCAGAGCTCATCGCGGCAGTGACGACGAGCGCCGACTTGCGACGCCGCGTGCGCGGCACCGGCATCACGCCCGGCGCCCGTTCCAGCGCCGTCTATGGCGCATTCAGCATCGACTACCTCTCGCGCTACGGCACGACGCCGTCGGCCTCGGGGATGGGCCCTTCCTATGACGCCACCTACGCCATCGCCTACGCGCTTGCGGCGACCAACGGATCGCCAGTGAGCGGCGGCGCCATTGCCAAGGGGCTGCGCAAGATCAGCGGTGGAGCGATGTCGATCGAGGTGGGAGGCCAGAAGGTGTTGGCGGCGTTTCAAAAGCTCACCTCGGGCGAAACCATCACCGGCATAGGGACGTTTGGTCCCCTGGAATGGGACACCAACGGCGCGGTGGTGGGCGGGACGATCGAGATGTGGTGCATTGGTGCTCCGACTGCGACGCCGGCCTACCAGAGCTCGGGCCTGACCTTCGACGTCAAGGGCCAGACATTTTCCGGCGCGTACACCCAGTGCGGCCCATGAATTGCGTTCGGTTGAGATGAGACAGCGCGACGCACTGAGTCTGAGAATCGACGGGACATTCGGTCCCGAGACGTCGACCTCCGACTTTCAAGCGTTGTCGGGGGTATCGCGTCCCCGCGCATGGAGCCTGACGTTGCTGGCGTTGCTCGCCCTCGCGGTCACGTTGGTCGATCGACAGGTGCTCGCTGCACTGGCCTCGACGGTGACCGGCGCGCTCCACATCTCGAACGTGCGCTACGGTTGGCTGTCGTCCGGGTTTGCAACGGCATACCTCGCCGGCTCGATGGGCTCGTCCGCGTTCATTCGGCGTTTCGGCCCTCGTGTGGGATTTGCCGTCACGGTGGGACTCACGTCGCTCGTGATCGGCGTGCACGCCGTGGCGTCGGGATTCGTCAGCCTGCTGGCTCTTCGCGTGGCCCTGGGCCTCGTCGTCGCGGCGGCATTTCCCTGTGCGATCCAAACGGTTCACCGCGTCCTTCCCTTCAAGGACCGGGCCCGCGCCACGGGCATGCTCTACTTCGGCAACTCGCTGGGCTCTGCCGTTTGCGTACCCGTTGCCGTTCTCGTCCAATCGTCCTTTGGTTGGCGCGGAGCGTTCGTCGCCGTGGGGCTCGTCGGGCTCGCGTGGCTGCCCATCTGGCTCTTCGTCTCCTCTTCCGAAGATGCGAAGGAGACCCTCGAGCATCGACCTCTTGTCTTGCCTCGTCAAACGCGCTCGAGGACGACCACGGCAAGTCACCATGATTCGATCCGAGGCCTGCTCGAGCTGGTGTCCGAGCCGGGCGTCCTGCGCGGCGGACTCGTGGTGGCCGCGGCGGCTCCCATCACCACGGTCATGCTCCTGTGGGGCTCCAAATACCTCGGCCACGATCATGGTCTCAGCCAGGCACGAATGGGTCACTATCTGTGGTTGCCAGCGCTCGTCTTCGGCGGCGGATCGGTTCTCTTCGGCGAGCTTCGCGCGCGCACCGCGCAAAGTCGCAAGGCAAGACCGCCGCGCTTGCTGTTGGGCCTGGCGACACTGCTCGGATTGCTCATGGCAACGGTTCCGCTCGCGCACGGCCCTGGCTCGTGCGTCCTTTTGGCCAGCCTGGCGATGGGGGGCGCAGGCGGTCTCTACACGCTCGCCACTGCTGACATGCTCGCGCACGCTCCCCGAGGCACCGTGCCCATCGTGTCTGGATTTACCACGCTGACCCAGAGCGTGGTCTACATCGCGATCAACCCAATCATCGGAAAGCTCGTCGAGCATTTCGGAAACTACCACTGGGTGATGGTGGGAGCTGGGCTCTGGCTCGTACCCGGGTGCGCCTATTGGCTCATCCACGCGTCGACCCGCGCGTCAACCGCTTGACGCTCGCGCCCCGCCCAGAGCGCCCCCGATCCCACGACTAAAGAATTCGCGTCGCTTGTCGTAACCAGAAGGGAGGCCGAACGAAGGGGCATACCGTGTCGCACATGAGCCAAGAGCGATGACCAGGGGCGCGACGAGCCTCTCACCCCACGGCGGGCTCCAGCCTCTCGCAGAAGTTCCATTCGAAATGCCCTTCGTGCCGGGCGAGATCCTTGCCGGCAAGTACGAGGTCGTGGGGCTCCTGGGCGCGGGGGGCATGGGCTTCGTCGTTTCGGCGATCCATCTCGATCTCGGCGAACCAGTCGCTCTGAAGTTTCTTCGCCCCGAGGCGTTGGCGAACGAGGAGCTGGTGGCGCGTTTTGCGCGCGAAGCGCGGGCGTCCGCACGAATCAAATGCGAATACGTCGCGCGCGTCTTCGATGTCGGGACCCTTCCCGACGGGGCGCCCTACATCGTGATGGAATACCTCGCCGGCAAGGATCTGAACGGCATTCTCGGTGAGCAGGGTCCGCTGTCCGTCAAGCTGGCCGTCGAATATTTGCTGCAAGGCTGCGAAGCCCTGGCGAGCGCGCACGCCAGCGGCGTCGTTCACCGCGACATCAAGCCCGAGAACCTGTTTCTCGCCAAGCGTGCGCAGGGCATGGACATCGTCAAGGTGCTCGACTTCGGCATCTCGAAAGTCGCGCTGACCGGATCGGCCTTCGAAAGCAAACAGCCGCTGGTGCGGACGATTGCCATGATGGGCTCGCCGTTTTACATGTCACCCGAGCAGATTCGAGCATCGGACGACGTGGACGCGCGCACCGACATTTGGTCGCTGGGCTGTGTGCTCTATGAGCTTTTGACGGCGACGCCGGCCTTCAGTGCTCCCACGGTCACCCAGACCGCCGCGATGATTCTCGAGAGCAGACCGCTGTCGATGCGTTCGTTGGTTCCAGAAATACCGGTCGAGCTCGAAGCGGTCGTCGATCGCTGCCTCGAAAAAGACAGGGATCGTCGTTTTCAGAACGTCGCCGAGCTCGCCATCGCGCTCTACCCCTTTGCGCCGCGGCGCGGGCGCATCTCGGCCGAGCGGTGCTCGTACATCATGAAGAGCGCCGGCATCTCGCAAGAACAGTTCGAGCTTCCCAGCGTCAGCCCACCGAGCTGGAATGGCTCGCAGAGCGGGCTTGCGATTCCCATCGAACCGGCATCCGCTCCGGTGCCGAGCGTGCCCGAGTCGCTGCCCCTCCCCCAACCGTCCGCCGTGAAGCCAGCGGGCGGCCTCCAACGAGCGATCGCGGTCGGCCTATCGCTGGCCATCGTTCCGCCCGCGTACCTCCTCTGGCACAAATCGGGATCGGCACCAGCAGCCACGGGCGTCAACACCGGCGCTGCTTCGTTGAGCGTTCCCCTTGCCGAACGGCCATCCTCTCTGGACCCGATCGCGTCACAGCCGGACGTCAACCGTGCGTCGCCGCCCGCGCCCAGCGCGGCGATCGCGCTGCTCAAGCCAGGCGCGGCGCTGCCTGCGCCGGTCATGCCGAAAGCCAAACCGCTCGTGCGGGCCAAAGCACCTGCGGGCAATCACCCCGCGCCGACGAACAACGAGATCGACGTCGGCTACTGAGCCAGAGCTGGGCGAGCCGTGCCTCGGTACAGGCACGACAGCGCCTTGGGCCCTGTCTTGGCGTAGTACCGATCGAGCGTGTCGATCGTGAACCCGGCCTCGATGATCAGGTTGTCGATTTCTCGGTTCACATTGCAGCCGCCGAACAGCCAGTTTTGAACGCCGTTCAGTCGATCCTGCCAGCGTCGTACCTTGGGCTCGTCCGAGCGTCCGTGCTCGAGAAAGAAGAATCGCCCTTCGGGCTTCAAGACGCGGCGCATCTGCTGGAGCGCGGCGACCGGATCGGGGATGGTACAGAGCGAGAAGGTGCAGACGACGGAATCGAAGCTCGCATCGGCGGCGGCAATCTGCTCACCCTCGAGCTCGATGATCTCGACCGGAAATGAAACCTTGGCGATGCGTTTTTGGGCAAGCCTGGCGCTCTCGACGGACGGATCGACGCCGACGACCTTCTGCACGCCGGCTGGATAGTGAGGCAGATTGTGTCCGGTGCCGAAACCGACCTCGAGGACGCTACCGGTTACGTCGGCCAGACATTTCTCCCGGTCGAAGGCGATCTCTTTCGCTCCGCAGGCTACCTCGATGATCCGCGGGAGCACATAGTTGTCATAAAAGCCCATGGCGATGGAATGTATT
>JBBSDY010000262.1:0-6120 GCA_038240245.1 Polyangiales bacterium | reverse complement strand
CTGCATTCTGGCCGAGAACGGCGTCTTTTGCTCCGGGGCCAACTCGTACGGTCAGGTCAATCCCAAGGCGCGGGTCGACGGCGTCGGCATCACGCAAGTGTCGGCTGTCTCAGGGGCGCGCCGACTCGCGCTGGGGTGGCACTTCTCGCTGGCTCTCTTCGATGATGGAATGGTACGGTGCTGGGGAGCCAACGAAGCCGGGCAATGCGGCGCCCAGTCGAACCTCCCGTGCGTCACCAATCCGGTGCTACCCTGCGTCGCCGATCCTGCTCCGGTGCCCGGTCTGGGCCCGTCACGCGTGGTGGTCGCAGGAAACGCGCACGCGTGCGCAATCGGCGCGAACGACGGCCAGGTTCGTTGCTGGGGTAACAACGAATACGGTCAGCTCGGGATCCCCGGCTGCCACGTCAAGATTTGTGGGCACGATCCGGTCGTGGTGGCGGGCATCGAGGGTGCGGAGCAGCTTGCCCTCGGCGCGGACCACAGCTGCGCCCTGGCTCATGGACAAGTTCATTGCTGGGGATCAGGCGGGAGCACGGGCGGCACGTCCGACGTGGCCCATGCGGTTTCGACGCCGGTCGTGGTTCTTCGAGAGGATGGCACAGAGCTCGCGGACGTCGTGGAGATCGTCGCCTCTGGTTGGTACACTTGCGCACTCACCCGCAACCAACGACTCTACTGCTGGGGCTCCCTCGACTACACGGGCGAGTGGCGACCGCTCGCGCACGAATTCGACTACCAAGCGCGACCTCCCCATGGGTAAGGTCGGCGCAACTCCAGGCGGGCCGGGCCCGCTAGTCACCATCATAGGTTCGACCACGAACTATCATCTGCGCCGGCTGCTAGCGAGTGACGCTTCGCCGCTTCCCGAACCAGGCTGATCGCGGTCCCCACGTGCGTTCACACGACGCCCAACATAGCGGCGCGATCCCCAACCCGTGCGCGCGATCACCACGCCGAAAGCATGGGCGTCGCGAGGACCTCGTCCGCAGAAATCCCGGTGCCTGGCACGTGCTTCCGAATCGATTCGGCGAGGAAGCCATGAAGGCGAGCACGTTCGGCCGGGTCGAGATAGTCGATGTCATCGGCGGGGATGAGCTCGACGTCGGTGCCATCGGGGAGCGACCTCGGCTCATCAAGGATGAGGTGGCCCCTCCTAATGCGGGCGCGCAGCGTGTCCGACATGCGCGAATCGTAGCACCGTGACGGTGCGAGTGGGAGTCCCCGGCCGACAGTGCTCGACCGCGTGACCTGGCAGTGGACTCGTAAATCGCGACGCGTGGGTCGGCCACCCATTTCGCAGCAGATGGTCGAGCTCGTCGAGCGCATGGCCTGAGAACTACCTGGAGCCGCCGTCGCATCGCGAGTGAGCTGGCGAAAGCTGGGACACGATGCCGACAAGGACACGGTGGCGAAGTACATGCCGAAGCCTTCGGTCCCGCGGCGCCGTCCATCACCGAGCGGGGGTGCCTTTGTTTGCGCGCATCTGGCCGGCACCATTGCGATCGACTTCCTCACGGTGCCAGCAGCGACATTCCAAGTTCTCTATGTCTTCTTTGTTCTATCGCTGGAGCGGCGCGTTGTGCTCCACATCAACGTGACTGCGCGGCCGCGTGCAGGTGGGCCGCCCAACAGATCGTCGAAGCCGTCGGTCTGAACGCCACGGATATGCAAAGCGTGCGGCGACGTGGCGTAGCCGAACAGCGAGATCCACGACCAGAACCGCACGTCGCGCGGGGTACATCCGACCACCCGCGAAAATGCGCCGCGTTGCGCTCGCTTTCACCTCCCTCAACGGCTTGATCGAGCCGGCGCTCTCTAAGTCCCCCCGACGCCCCTCTAGCAGCGATGCTCAGCCTTCCGAACCGCGCTTGATTCACGTTCGCTCTCCGTCGCGTGGTACGCTGGTGACTATGCAAGAAGAACCCAAAGAAGAACTCACCGACGAAGACCTCGACAAAGTAGCGGGCGGCAACATTGCATCACTACCCGCCGTGCAGCGCCGCCGCGAAGCGCCGCCTGATCCGTGTCTGCCACCTGATCCGTGTCTGCCACCTGATCCGTCTCGCGTCGTTAAACTGGGCTAACACGGGCGCACCCGTAACCAGCATACCAATCCGTTTCACCAGCTTGACGACGCGAGCACCGGCACCCGCCTCGAGTGCTTCATACGCAGCCCAAACCAAGTTCTGGGCATGGCCGTAGAGTCACGGGGCGCCGCCACCAGCCGTCCAACTGGGCCGGGCGGGTGCGTCGTTGCTTGACAGAGTCGGCATCCAACCGTACCCGACTATTAGAGGTGGGTGGGATAGTCCTCGGTGAATGGGCTCGCCCTGGGCGCCGTCTAAGCTTTCCGGCATGCGCGTGTCTCTTTTCAGCCGAAATACGGTCGTCCGGATTGTGGGCCTCGTCGTGGTGGCCATCTTGCCGGCCGCTCTGGCGTGCCCTGTTTTCGCCGCGCCTACCTCGACCAGGGCAGGGGCGAGCGGCTTGGCAACACCGCCGACTCCCTCACCGCCCTCCGCGCCCTCGCCCCCAACCGCCCGCGGATCCCCGCCATCGACTCCTCACCGGCATCTCCACCCTCCGATGCTCTTGTGATCCCCGCCGAGGCGAGCATGAATACTTGATCGACACGTTCCGTCGCCTCAATCACCAAGACTACGCCGAGCAGATCCGGGCGATGGCTGATCGAAACGTTGAAGGCGCAGAAGCAAATGATCGCGGCCAAGATCGCTACCCTGCAAGGGGCCGCCGCGACCGCGGAGCAACAAGGCCGCGCGGCCGATGTGGCGCAGATCAAATCACAGATCGACCAGCTGCGATGGCAAGCCGCCATCATCGACACCAAGATTCAGCGAATCATCCAGGAGGTCGACGCACTGCGCACGAAAGAGATTGCCGAGCGCGATGCGATGGAGCGAGCCGAGAAGCAGGCCGATCGAGCTCGCGCCACGGCCAAGACCGTCGAGCGGCGCGCGCTTGCCGACAAGGCCGTCTCTCAGATCGCCAAAGCCCGCGTGCGCGTGGGCAAGGTGCCCGCGCCTGCATCTTCATCGTCTTCCTCGACGAGCGTGCGAGCAGTGCCTGCCGCCGCGCTACTTCGACCGTAGATACTCGATGGCGTCGGGAACCCGGCCGCCCAGTGCGCGACCGGCGTTTGCTCCGGAGGCGTCACGACTTGTGGCGCGTGCGTCGACGCGGCCGCCGTCGGGATGCCCTGTGATTTGCTCCGAGGGATGGCCTGCGCCAGCGGATGGTTCTGTCACCCCGTAGCGCATCTCTGCACGAGCGCGATCTCCTACGCGGGCGAGGGAGGGCAGTGCGATCCAAGGAGCAACGACTGGTTCGGCTTGGGCCACTAAAATGCCTTCGGAGCCAGTGAAGCTAAGGTTGTGGAATCGTCGCCCCACGCGGTCGCGACGTAGTCGGGGCGCCGTGCTCGGGTTTCGCCGGACTCCGACGTTCAAGGGGATTCCTCGCGTTCGGGGCTCACGTGAGCGACGCCACTCGCAGGGCCAGGTATCGGTGATTCGGCGAAATCCCATTCGCTCGAGGATCGGTCGACTCGTCGGCAGCGCGTCGACCAAAAGGTAGCGCGCGCCGAGTGCGATCGCATCGCGCGCGCGGGCGTCGACGAGCGCACGGTAGAAGCCTCGGCCGCGGAAGGCCGGGAGCGTCGCACCTCCGTAGAGGCCCGCGAACAAGCTGTCGGGGTGGGTATAGAGCCTTCCGATGCTGACCGGCGTTTCGCCGTCGTAGGCGACGTAGCCGCGGTGTTGCGCGCAGCCCGCCCGAAGCGCCTTGGCCAGCTCGTTGCTCGTAAAGTCGTAGCTCTTTCCGAAGACGGCCTCGGCTACGCGCCGGTAGTCGGCGATCTGCTCGACTCGCTCGATTCGCGACACCGAGCCGGCCGTTGCCGCGGTGGAGGGATCGCCCTCACCGCGCTCGCGAACGAGGACGGCTTCGCGCGCGCCCACCTGAAAGCCTCGCCCCTCGAGCCGGCGGAGCATGTCGTCGGGAGCGTCGTGACCATAGACCTTCCATTCGAAGTCGACGCCGAGTCTGGCGTAGTGGTCAATCTGCTCTTCAATGAGCGCATCGGCGGTGTGCGCGGTGAGCGATGCGTAGGTGACGACATGGTAGGAGTCGTCGGCCGCCCGAACTCGCGTGACCGATGGGAGCACTTCGACAATCTCGCCGCGTCGGGCCAGGCGACGGCGCTCCTGGTTGAGCTCATCGAGGATTTCTCGTTCGTCGAGCATCTGCGCCCGTACCTACTTCCGCGGTGTGCCGGAGGCTAGCGAAACCGCGATGAGCCGTTTGCCTGGGACGACCTTGGCGCCTACCCTTCGGGGGACGCAAAAAGGAGAACAGCCATGAAGATCGGAGTTCTGGGTACTGGGGCCGTGGGACAGGCCATTGCTGGCAAGCTGGTGTCCCTCGGGCACGAGGTGCGCCTCGGCGCGCGAGACGCCAAGAACGAGAAGGCCGCGGCCTGGGCCAAGGGCGCCGGGGCCAAGGCCTCGCACGGCACCTTCGCCGACTCGGCCGCGTTCGGCGAGATTGTCTTCAACTGCACGCTGGGCGCGGCGTCCCTCGAAGCGGTGGGGGCAGCCGGTGAGTCCAACCTGCGCGGCAAGATCCTCGTCGATACCACCGTCCCGCTCGACTTCTCCAAGGGCATGCCGCCGTCGCTCTTCACCGGGAATACCGATTCGCTCGGCGAGCGGGTCCAAAACGCACTACCCGAGACGAAGGTCGTCAAGACGCTCAACACGATGAACTGCCAAATCATGGTCGATCCGGCCAAATCGGGGGAGGCGATCACGACGTCTTCGTGAGCGGCAACGACGCGGCCGCCAAGGCGCAGGTCGAGGAAATTCTCCGCTCGTTCGGGTGGAAGAACGTGATCGATCTCGGCGACATCACCACCGCACGCGGCACCGAGAGCTACGTGCTCTTGTGGGTGCGCCTGTGGGGCACGCTCAAGACGGCCGATTTCAACATCAAGCTCGTCCGCTGACGGATCACGATCCCGACGGCCGCTCGAGGATGGCGGTCACGGCGCGCGTGAGATCGCCCGGAAGAAATGGCTTCGGCAAAAAGTGCGTGTCGGGCCCGAGTGGCATCGACAAGAGATCCGCGTCCTCGGTGTAGCCCGAAACGTACAGAACTCTGAGGCCGGGGTGTCGTTTGCGGAGCGTGGCCGCGAGCTCGATGCCGCCCATCTCGGGCATGGCGATGTCGGTCACCAGGAGATGGATGGGACCCCGGTGATCGGCGGTCATCTCGAGGGCCTTGCGGCCATTGCTCGCCTGGAGCAGGCGGTACGCCCGCAGACTGAGGACGCCAACGACGAGATGGCGCACGTCATCGTCGTCGTCGCAGACGAGGACCGTTTCGAACGTTCCACTGTCGGGTGCGGCGCTGTCGTCGATCGCCAGAGCGTCGGCCGAGGTTGCTGCGCCTTGCGGGAGGTACGTCGTGAAGGTCGTTCCGTGACCCATCCGCGTTTCGACCACCGTCGCCCCGCCGCTCTGCTGGACGATTCCCTCGACCATCGAGAGGCCGAGGCCCGTTCCCTGTCCGATGTCCTTGGTCGTGAAAAACGGCTCGAAAATATGGGGCAGCACGTCGCCGGTGATTCCGCTGCCGGTGTCGGTCACCACGAGCGCCACGTAGGCGCCCGCGGCGAGCGTGGGATGGTCATGGGCTTCGAGGGTGACGTCTCTGGTTTCGAGTGTGAGCTTGCCGCCACCGGGCATGGCGTCGCGCGCATTGAGCGCGAGGTTCAGGATGACCTGCTCGATTTGCCCCGGGTCGGCGCGGATGAGCCGGGTGGCGTCGAGCTTGGTGACCAGCTCGATGCGATCGCCCACCACGCTGGCGAGGAGACGATGCACGCGCTCGACCATCTGGCTGATGTCGAAGGTCTCTGGCTTGAGGACCTGGCGGCGGCTGTAGGCCAAGAGCTGGCGGGTGAGCTCGGCTGCGCGTTTCGCGCTGCTCAGGATCATTTCGGCGTGTGCCGCGAGCGGGCCGTCGGGCGCCACCGCACGGCGCAGAAGCTCCCCGTGCCCCATGATGATGACCAGTCGGTTGTTGAAGTCGTGCGCG
>JBBSDY010000261.1:0-6125 GCA_038240245.1 Polyangiales bacterium | reverse complement strand
GAGCACCGATCTCGGAACGACATGGACCAAAGTCGTGGCGGGCGGCACGATGCTCGGCGTCACCCCCCTCGAGCTTCCCGACGGCAGCGTCGTCACCGTGGGCACCGATCATCTGGTCCGGTCGCTCGATGGCGGCAAGACATGGAAGCCCATCCTCGGCACGCTCCCCTTTCAGATTGTCGGCGATGGGGGCTCACTCACGTACTCCGCCCCCACCAAGACGTTCTTTCTCGCTCACTTCGACTGCGCCAAAAGCGCCGTCTTGTCCGACGGGATCATGAGCGCAGGCTTTGACTACGCTGCGATCAAAACACCGTAGGCCTAGCCGCCGAAGATCGACTGGCTCGCCTTGATGATGCGTTGCGTGCTGTCGGGCGTCAGGCCGGTGCTCTTGTGCGGCCAGATGAAATTCTGCGCCTGGACCTGATCGCATGACAACGACACCAGCACGTCGGCGGGTGGTTGGCCGATGCGCGCGAACGAGAACCCGAACTCGGCGTAGACACAGCTCGCGTGGGTGTCGTCGAAGTTCTTGGCAAAGCCGAAGATGCTGACCAGCTCGTCGCGTAACTTGGTGTCGATGACGTTGGTTGGCATGCCGAGCACGCGGAAGTTGTGAAACCGCGGCGTGTTGTCGACCGGCGCCACGGGCGCTCCTATCCCGGGAATAAGCCCCGGAAGAATCAATCCAGGCGGGAGCATCGCTGCGCCCGCGGTCACCCACTTCTGAATCTCGGGGGGAAGGCCAGGGATCTGGCCGGGTAGCGTGGGCGCCGCGGCCACGGCGGGCGGAGGTTCGTAGTTTTGCAGGCGATACGCCGTGATCGGCGCGCTCTGGAAACTGTCGAACGGAGCCACCGGATTGCCGGCGCAACCTGCCCCCACCGCAAGAATGCTCACACAAATGCTGAGGGCCCACTTCGCTGTTTGATCCCGCATGCTGCCCACCTACCACACTTCCGTGCGCGCGGTAACGGTAGGGAGTCTGGGTAGAATTCTTGAGGCGAGACACAAAAAAGCCTCCCAATCTCCCGAGCGCCCGGTGATCCTCTGCGAATCGTGATGGGAATCAGAAATGCCGTACCGTGTGTGGTTGCCTGCGGGTTGCTTCTGGGTCCGCTGCTGGCCATCGATGCCCAGGCGATCGGCGGAACATCGAAGTTCGCCGTGGCCGCAGAAAACGAGGCGGCAGCGCGGGCCGCGTTGCAGATCCTGGAGCAAGGGGGCTCGGCCGTCGATGCCGCCATCGCAGGCAGCGCCATGCTGGGCGTGACCGCGCCGGTTTCGTGTGGGCTGGGGGGCGGCGGATTTGCAATCGTCTACGACGCCGCCGAGAAGAAGACCTCGGTCCTCGACTATCGTGAGACGGCTCCCCAAAAATACGACCTGACGACCCGCCGCTCGAAGGCGCCTGGCGCGCAGATCGGCGTGCCCGGCGAAGCAGCAGGCATCGTCGAGCTCTCCCGACGATGGGGCAAAAAATCGCTCGCCGAGGATCTCGCCCCGGCCGCGCAGGCTGCCGAGACCGGTTTTCAAGTGACCAAGCACCTTGCCAGGCTGCTCGGCGCACGCTCGGAGCTCTTTGCCAAGACGCCCTATTCCGCCATCTTCGCGGCGGGCGGAAATCTGGCGAAGGAACAGGACCGCATCACCAATCCCGCCCTAGCTGCCACGCTCAAGCGCATAGGTGCCGAAGGAGCGAAAGCCTTTTACGACGGACCGATCGCCGCCGAGCTCGCCGAGGTCGCAGCAGCGGCCGGCAGTCCGCTCGTGACCTCCGATCTCGCGTCCTATCGCACCGTCGCGCGCGAGCCCATTCGAGCCAACTGGGAGGGCTACGAGGTGGTCACGATGCCCGCGCCATCGGCGGGCGGCATGATGCTCCTCGAAACGCTGGCGCTCTTTTCCAGGGCCGAGCTGTCGGCCATGGGCATGGGAACCGCCAACTATACGCACATGGTCGCCGAGGCGATGCGCGGCGCGCTCGCCGATCGCATGCGTGCCTCGGGCGATCCGGCC
Organism: Polyangiales bacterium; assembly: GCA_038240245.1. Taxonomy (GTDB): domain Bacteria; phylum Myxococcota_A; class Polyangia; order Polyangiales; family Polyangiaceae; genus DASWDH01. The sequence continues at coordinate 4,106 of JBBSDY010000261.1, read as the reverse complement.
TTCGTTCGGGACCGAGCCGCCGAGCTGGTAGCTGCCGACCGGATGAAGGCGCGCCGCGCCACCATCGCCTCCGAACGCACCCACGCGCCCACACGCTTCGAGCTCGTCGAGCCGGGAACGTCGCATCTCGTGGTGGCCGATGCGAAGGGCAACGTCGTTTCGTTGACCACCACGGTCAACTCGCCATTCGGGTCGGGGGCCTATGCTCCACGATCGGGCGTGTTGCTCAACGACGAGCTCAGTGACTTCACCGAGCCGGAAATGGCCGCGCGCTTCGGTCCTCTGCCCGGTCCCAACGCCCCGCGTGCGGGCGCTCGACCCGTGTCGAGCATGACGCCCACGATCGTCTTTCGCGACGGCGCCCCCGTTCTCGCACTCGGAGGATCGGGCGGCTGGCGCATCGCCGGCAACGTCACCCAGATGCTGCTCTGCCGACTTGCCTTCGGACAGGCCCTCGACCGCTGTCTCTCCGCGCCGCGCTTTTTTACGCCTCCCACCGGTCCCGTCTTGCTCTACGGCCCCGATCAGCTTCCATCGCCGGCGATGCAGCTCGATCTCATGGAGAGGGGTGAGCAGCTCAAGGCCGACCAGCGCCCTGACATCAGCGCAGTGCAGATGGTGGCGTTCGATCGTTCGGGGGGCACGCTGCGTCTCGAAGCTGCCGCCGATCCGCGCAAGGGCGGCGCGGGGTTGGTTCGCTAGTCAACGCGGCGCAACCGAGATGTAACGATTGCCGCGCTCGGTGAAACGCCACGGCCGGGCCGCCCAGACGCCCGCATAGTCGATGTTGATGCGCGGCGAGCGCGCGACGGGACCCCGTGCGCCGTCGCGCAGGAAGAGCTCGGTTCCGCAGAGATCGTGTCCGTAGTGGTCCCTGTCGAGGGCGAGCGCCTGGCAGAGCTTTCCCGGACCATTCGTGAGGGTGCGCGCCGCCGGAGGCAATTGCCGCCGTTTCGACATCAGATCGATGCCCTCGACGGGCTCGAGAGCGCGCACGAGAATCGCGTGGGGCTCACCCTCTTGCCCCACGACGATGTTGAACGCCCAGCTCGTGCCATAGAGCATGAACATGTAGGCGTAGCCGGGCGGACCAAACATTGCTTCGGTGCGTTTGGTTCGACCGCGAGAGCTATGCGCAGCCCGATCGAGGGGCCCGCGGTAGGCCTCGCACTCGACGATCCGCCCGGCCGCCGTGCCTTGCGGCGTCCGGTGTACCAAGACTTTTCCGATGCAGTCGCGTGCAACGACCAGCACCGGACGCGCATAGAACGACCGAGGGAGCTTACGTCCGGTCAGCACCTGTGCTTCTCTGGCTCGTCATGAATCGATCCCTTCTCGTGTGCCTCTGTCACCTGGTCGCCTGCGGCGGAGCGTCGTCGAACACCGCATCGAAAGAGCCCGAGCCTGCTAGGTCCTCGTCGGCCGCCGTGACCGCAAACGCCGACGCGCCCGCAGCAGCCACGAGCGTAACCTCGGACGCTCCCGCCGACGTCAACGCGATCCCCCAGAGGTGTGCCGACGGCCAGAGCGAGGGGATCTGTGCGCCGGCGCGCTCGTTCGTCAAGTCGCTTTGCGGGACGTACCCCATGCCGGACATCGCGCTCATCATGTTCTCCAAGAGCTCGCCATTTACCAAGGTCTACATGAACCGCAACATGGAGGCATGGTACACGTCGGGGCAGCAATCGACGTCGGCCAAGCTCGTTTTCGACGAAGAAGTCGTCGTCCTCGCCCACCCCAAGGCCAAATCGGGCGGCATGGTCGTCGGCAACGGGGGAACCAACTACGACGTGCTGCGCATCGACGGCGTGTGCTCGTCGGTCGAGCCCGAAGCCGTCTCGCTCAAGCGGCCTCCTGCGCCCAAGTACGCCTCCATCCCCTGGCAGCAGCTCGAAAAAAATGTTCGCGATACGCTTCTCGCCGATGCCGGAGTCGCCAGGGCCGAAGCCGCGCGCAGAAAGGAATGCAAGGGTACGACCAGCCTGGGGATGCTATCTCCCGGTTGCGCCAAGGCCGACGATAGACTCTCGTGGACGATTGCCGACTTCGTCGTGCGTGGCGGGCAGACGCCGATGCCGAAGCGATGACGAGCGGGTCGTGGTAGGTGTCGGGGCGCTCCCATGGCCATCGATCTCCAGACCTTCGAGGTCTCCGATCCTCGCTTCGAGCACGACCATTTGCGCAGCGTGACGGCGCACAGCTCGGCGCTCGGTGGGCGTGGCGACATCACGTTTTTCGTGCCGCCGGAGCTCCCCGCCGACGGCGTCACTCCGCTCGCCATTCTTCTGCACGGCTCGTACGGAAGCCACTGGGCATGGAGCGCGAAGGCAGGAGCGCACCGCACCGCGCTCCGGCTCATCGAGCAGGGCGCCGTTTCTCCGCTCGTCGTGGCGATGCCTTCCGACGGACTTGCCGGCTTTACGACGGCGTACATGGCGCACGACGACGTCGACTTCGAGTCGTGGATCCTCGATGAAGTGCTCGCATGCGCCGAAAAGATCGTCCCCAGCGTCACCGCCAAGTCGAAGCTCTTCATCAGCGGGTTGTCCATGGGCGGTTTTGGCGCGATGCACTTGGGATGCAAGAACCCCGCGCGCTTTGCGGCGATCTCGGCGCATTCGTCGGTCACCGATCTGTCGATGCGGCAGCCGCTCGGACCGCAATCTCCCGAGGTGCACCGCCTGCGCGCCGATCCCACGCTGAGCGTCGCTTACTGGGCCAGGCGCCATCGCGACCTGCTCCCGCCTCTGCGCTTCGATTGCGGAACGGAAGACTACGTGCTCCCCGAGAATCGACAGCTTCATGCCGAGCTCGAGAGCGAGGGCATCGCGCACACGTACCAGGAATTTCCCGGCGGCCACACGTGGGCCTACTGGGAGAATCACATCGAGGACACGCTGCGCTTTTTTGGGAAGGCGATGTGACCGGTCACGCGTCGCGCATCGGTCTGTCGCGCCATTCGCTGGGTGGACAGCCGACGTGCTGGTTGAACGTGCGCGAGAACTCGTGCTGTCGCGCATAGCCGAGGCGCTCGGCGACCTCTTTGACGCTGAGCTTGGTTTCGCGAAGTAGATTCTTGGCGCGCTCGATGCGCAGTGACATCGCCATCGCGCGCGGTGACGCGCCGTAGATCTTGCGGAACCGGTGGCGCAACGAATCGTAGTTCGGAAAGCGACCCAGCGTGGCGCCGAGGGCGGCGGGGGCGATCGCGTAGTCGTTGACGACGCGCCAAAGGCTTGCCAGCTCTTCGTCGGAGATCTTGGGCTGCATGCCGGTCTCGTTGCCGTCGGCGAAGCGGGCCATGGCCACGAGCAAGAGACGCAGCCACGCGGACTCCGCGGCCGGGCTTCCGGCGCGGCTGTCGCGGTGCTCGGCGAACGTCTTCAAGAAGAGATCCTTCAGCTCGGCGGTCTGCTGGTGGGCAAGGCGCCAGACGCGGTGGGCGGGATCGGGATCGGCGAGCTGCGGGCACTGATCGTAGAACGCCTCTTCGGGCTGGTAATGCACGACCCAGGTTCGCGGCGTGTCGCTCGGGCCGTTCCAGTAGCCGTGCTGCTCGCCGCGACGATGCAAGAAGACGGTGTTGGGCTCGGCGCGGTATTCGGCGCCGCCGTGGCCGACAGTCGTGGAGCTGTCGGTCACCAGCAGGACTTCGTCGATGGGGTGATCGTGCCAGCCGTAGCTCGAGCCTTCGGCGTCGGTGCCGGGGCGGGTGAGGTAGCAGCCCATCCCCCAAACACGCGGCAACAATGCGGTCACGCGCTACGCCTCACCGGACCGCCCCACACGAGGGCTCAGCGCCAGATCGACTGGGAGCTTGGTGCGACTTCGGCGTGAGCGGCGTTGAGACGGGCGAGATCGCTGATGCCCTTGGGATCGAGATTGAACCAGACGTCTTCGCCGGACTGATCGAGCTTGGCGACCTCGTCGAACAGGTGGGCGAGCTCGGGGCTTGCTGATTCACCGCGCTCGAGGCGGCTCTCGATCTCGCTGTACAACCCGGCGAGGCGGTTCATGTCGGCGGACGTCATGTAAAGCAGGATACCCGAAGCGGGGGGGAAAGCACGGGTTCCATAGCTATTTTAGGTATTTGGGCCGGGCTGTAT
>JBBSDY010000260.1:0-6136 GCA_038240245.1 Polyangiales bacterium | reverse complement strand
TGAATCTGCCGTTCGACCAGCGCATCGCGTCCGAGATCGTCACGCCTGGGGTGCAATTGCCGCAGGTGGCGGGCACACCCCTGTGGAAAAGTCACTCTGAACGGTAGTTGGGCGCCTCTTCGGTGATCATGACGTCGTGTACGTGGCTCTCGCGCAACCCCTGCGACGTGATGCGACCAAAGTGCGCTTTTGTGCGCAGATCTTGAATGGTGGCCGACCCGGTGTAGCCCATGCCCGCGCGCAGCCCGCCGATGAGCTGGTAGATCGTCGAGGCGATCGTGCCACGGTAGGGAACCCGACCCTCGATGCCCTGGGGAACGAGTTGCTCGTCGGCCACGCCGCCTTGCCCGTAGCGATCCTTCGACCCTCGTTTCATGGCGCCGAGCGAGCCCATGCCACGGTAGACCTTGTAGCTGCGGCCCTGATAAAGGACGAGATCGCCGGGGGCTTCGTCGGTGCCTGCGAAGAGGGATCCGATCATGACGCTGGAAGCGCCGGCGGCGATCGCCTTGGTGACGTCACCCGAAAATTTCACGCCGCCGTCGGCGATAATCGGACTGTTGTGGCGGTCGGCGGCCTTTGCGCAGTCGGAGATGGCCGTGATCTGCGGGACGCCCACCCCGGCCACGACGCGGGTCGTGCAGATGCTGCCCGGCCCGATGCCGACCTTGACGGCGTCGACGCCGACATCGATGAGCGCCTGGGTGGCTTCGGCCGTGGCAACGTTGCCGGCGATGACCTCCACGCTGGGAAATTCACGCTTGGTGTCGCGCGCCGCCTCGATCACGCCGCGAGAGTGACCGTGGGCGGTGTCGATGATCAGGACGTCGACCCCTACTGCCACGAGCGCTGCGGCGCGTGCGGCTCGCTCGGGGCCCGGACCGATGGCTGCGCCGACGCGCAGGCGGCCCATGTCGTCCTTCATGGCGTTGGGGTTTCGCTCGGCCTGGAGCAAGTCCTTGATGGTGATGAGCCCGACGAGCTTGCCAGCCTCGACCACGAGGAGCTTCTCGATGCGGTGCTTGTGCAAAAGCTGGCGCGCCTCGTCCTTGGAGACGCCAGGCGGCACGGTGACGAGCTGCTTGGTCATGAGGACGCTGACCGGCTGATCGAGGTTTTTCTCGAACCGGATGTCGCGGGCAGTGAGGATGCCCACGGGATGATCACCCTCGACGACGGGAACGCCGCTGATGTCGTGCTCGCGCATGACCCCGAGCGCCTCGCGCAGCGACTGGCTGGGGCGGACGGTCACCGGTCCGAGGATCATCCCGCTTTCGGCCCGTTTGGCCTTTTCGACCTCGCGGGCTTGATCGTGGATGGTCAGGTTTTTGTGCACGATGCCAATGCCGCCCTCGCGGGCGAGCGCGATGGCAGCGCGCGCTTCGGTCACCGAGTCCATCGCCGCGCTGAGCAGCGGGATGTTCATGGTGAGCTTTTTGGTGAGTCGGGTGCGGACATCGACCTCGGCCGGCAAGATTTCGCTATAGGCCGGCAAGAGGAGGACGTCGTCGAACGTCAGGCACTCTCGCAGCTTGTCTTCGAGCATGGAGGCTTATAGCACCCTCTCGGCTTGACAGGCACGGGTACCGGGGATAAACACCCGGCCCCCGCATTTTTCCGGCCTGGGCGCCACCTGGGGGCATGGGCTCGGGGCGGCTAGAGTGCGACACGTCGAGGTCTAACGAGATGAATCATCGAACTTTTTCGGCCAAACCAGCAGAGGCGCAAGCCGCCCGTATTTGGTGGGTGGTCGATGCATCGGACAAGCCGCTCGGCCGTCTGGCCAGCCAGATCGCTTCCGTGCTTCGAGGCAAAACCAAGCCGACGTTTACCCCCCACGTCGACACCGGCGACTTCGTCGTGGTCGTCAACGCTTCGAAGGTCAAGCTGACGGGACAAAAGCTCGACCAAAAGCACTACTACCACCACAGCGGCAGCCCGGGCGGCATCCGCGCCGAGAGCTACCGCCACCTTCTCATCCGAAAGCCCGAATTCGCCATCGAGAAGGCCGTCAAGGGTATGCTGCCGAAGAACGTCCTCGGCCGGCAGCTCATGACCAAGCTCAAGGTGTACAACACGCCGGACCACCCCCACGCAGCGCAGCAGCCCAAACCGCTCGCCGCCAAGATCTGAGAAAAGAACCGAGATGAGCGCAGACAAGCAAGAAGCCACCTACGCGACCGGCAAGCGAAAGACGGCCGTTGCCCGCGTTTGGGTGAAGCCCGGTTCGGGCCAATTCCAGGTGAACGGCGTGACCGGCGACCAGTACTTCGAGCGAGAGACGTCGCGCATGATCATGCGCCAGTCGCTCGAGCTCATCGAAGTGCTCGACCAGTACGACGTCAAGGCCACCGTGGCGGGCGGGGGGCACAGCGCCCAGGCCGACGCCATGCGCCACGGCATCGCGCGCGCCCTCATCGCCATCGACCCCGAGCGCCGCGGGAGCCTCAAGAAGGCAGGCTTTCTCACCCGCGACGCCCGCAAGAAAGAGCGCAAGAAGTACGGCCAGCCCGGCGCTCGTAAGCGCTTCCAGTACTCCAAGCGCTAGTCCCCGTAACAACTCTGGGGAGTCAAGCTACGATACGCCCCATGGCTGCTTCCGGTTCCAAAACGGAGGCCGGTGCGACCCGGCTTCGGGTGGGGATTGTCGGCGCTGCCGGGTACACGGGCGCCGAGCTGATCCGCCTCATCCACGGGCACCCCCGTCTCGACCTTTCCTACGTCGCGGCCCGCGATCGCGCCGGTCAGAAGCTCGAGCAAGCCGTGCCGTCCACGGCGGGAATCGAGGGGCTGGGCGATCGCGTGCTCGAGACGTTCGATCCGGCACGGGTCGCCGAGCTGCGTGAGCGCTGCGACGTCATGTTCCTGGGGCTTCCGCACGAAGCCAGCGCGGGGGCGGCCGAAGCGTTGCTTCCCACCGGGCTCGTCGTCGTCGATCTATCGGCCGCGTTTCGTCTCAAAGAAGCCGCCAGCTACGAGCCCTGGTATGGGCACCAGCACGCGACCGCGCTGTCACGAAAGGCGGTCTACGGGTTGCCGGAGCTGCACCGCGGTGAGCTTTTGGGGGCCTCGCTCATCGCTACCCCGGGATGCCACGTGACGAGCGCGCTGCTCCCGCTGTCTCCGCTCCTCGCGGGGGCGGGCCTTGTCGACAAGGACGGGATTGTCGTCGATACCAAGACGGGCGTCTCCGGCGCTGGACGGGCTCTCGCGGCCTCTTCCCAGTTTTCTGAGACAGCCGAAGGGACGCGTCCCTACAAGATCGCCGGCGCTCACCGCCACACACCCGAGATCGAGCAAGAGCTGTCGATTGTGGCGGGGTCCCCGGTGCGAGTTCTTCTGACGCCGCACCTCGTTCCGATGACCCGGGGGCTTCTGGCGACGTGCTACGCCCGCGCGCGGCCAGGCACGTCGGCAGAGGCTTGCCGCGAGGCCGCCCGCGAGCTCTATCGGGGAGGCCTGGTCACCGTGCTCGATGAGGGACGTCTTCCCGATACGCTCTTCGTCCGCGGCTCGGCGCGCGCCCACGTGGCCTATGCGCACGACGCGCGCACCGGGTTCATCCTGGCCATGTGCGCGATCGACAACCTCGCCCGCGGCGCATCGGCCGAAGCCCTCCAGGCTCTCAATGTCTCGCGCGGCTGGCCGGACGCCTTGGGTCTCCCCGAAGTGGGCCTCTTCCCGTAGTTGACCAAATTCTCGGCCGCCTTGGCGTCTTGGCGGTTTCTTCTCCCTTTGGACTCCTTGCGCCGGACATGGGCATGAGGAATAAAGGTTAGTTCCGATGTCAGGTCCGTTCCAGCTCGTCTCGGAATTCGTTCCGCGTGGTGACCAGCCACGCGCCATCGCCGAAATGTGCCGCGGCATCGACAAGGGTGAGCGCACTCAGGTGCTTCTCGGGATCACCGGCTCGGGCAAGACGTTCAGCATCGCCAACGTCATCCAATACACCCAGAAGCCCACGTTGATTCTCGCCCCCAACAAGACCCTCGCCGCCCAGCTCTATGGCGAGATGAAAGATCTATTTCCCAACAACGCCACCGAGTACTTCGTCAGCTACTACGACTATTACCAGCCCGAAGCGTACATCCCCACGACCGACACGTTCATCGACAAGGACTCGATCGTCAACGACCAGATCGATCGCATGCGCCACTCGGCCACGCAGGCGCTCCTGTCGCGGCGCGACGTCATCATCGTGGCCTCGGTGAGCTGCATCTACGGTATCGGATCGGCCGAGAGCTACCATGGGCTGCTCATCAATCTGGTGAAGGGCGAAGAATTTCCGCGCGACGAGCTCTTGCGCCGCCTGGTCGACGTTCAGTACGAGCGCAACGACGTCGATTTTCACCGCGGATCGTTTCGCGTGCGTGGCGACGTCGTCGAAGTATTTCCGGCCTACGAGGGTGAGACGGCCATCCGCATCGAGTACTTCGGTGACGAGATCGAGGCGCTGAAAGAAGTCGATCCCCTGCGCGGCAAGGTCAAGGGCGAGATCGATCGCTACGCGATCTTCCCCGGATCGCACTATGTCACTCCGCAGCAGCAGATGCGCAAGGCCATCGAGTCCATTCGCGAAGAGCTTCGCGGACGGCTCGACTTCTACGACAAGGCCGGCCGTTTTCTGGAGAAGCAGCGACTCGAGCAGCGCACGATGTACGACCTCGAGATGATGGAGCAGATGGGGTTCTGCCAGGGTATCGAGAACTATTCGCGCCATCTTTCCGGGCGGGTCGCGGGCGAGCCGCCGCCCACCCTCATCGACTATTTCCCCAAAGACTTCATGTTGGTCATCGACGAGTCTCACCAGACGGTGCCCCAGCTCGGCGCGATGTACCGCGGCGACCGCGCCAGAAAAGAGACGCTCGTCGAGTACGGCTTTCGCCTCCCCAGCGCGCTCGACAACCGGCCGCTGCAGTTCGAAGAGTTCGAAAAGCACATGAAGCAGGTGTTCTTCGTGTCCGCTACGCCCGGCGACTATGAGCTCGAGCAGACCAAGGGCGTCGTCGTCGAGCAGGTGATCCGGCCCACCGGGCTCATGGATCCCGAAATCTTCGTGAAGCCCATTGCCGGCCAGGTCGACGACCTTCTCATCGAGATCCGCAAGCGAGTCGCAAAAGAAGAGCGCATCCTGGTGACGACGCTGACCAAGCGGATGGCCGAGGATCTCACCGACTACTATCGGGAGCTCGGCGTGCGCGTACGCTACCTGCACTCCGATGTCGAGACGCTCGATCGCATCGACATTCTGCGCGACCTGCGGCGCGGAGAATTCGACGTACTCGTGGGTATCAACCTGCTTCGCGAAGGGCTCGATCTGCCCGAGGTGTCACTCGTCGCCATTCTCGACGCCGACAAAGAGGGCTTCTTGCGCAGCCCCCGCTCGCTCATTCAGACGTGTGGTCGCGCCGCGCGCAACGTCAATGGTCAGGTGATCATGTACGGCGACAAGGTCACCGCGGCGATGAAGCTCGCCATCGACGAGACCAACCGGCGCCGGACGCTACAGGCGGCTTACAATGTCGAGCACGACATCACGCCCGCCACCATCAAGCGCAGCATCATGGACATCAACCCCGCCAGCGGCACCACCGACTACTATCCCGTGCAAAAGGTGTCGCGCGAAGATGCGCGAGCCGCCAGCCACGAAGATCGGATCGAGGCGCTCAAGCTCGAGATGTTCGCTGCTGCCGAGAACCTCGAGTTCGAAAAAGCGGCTCGCATCCGTGACGAGCTCAAAACGCTCGAGCGCATGACCGGAACCGACGGTCCTGCTCCGCGCGGCTCGAGCTCGGTGGGCGCTGGGCCCGTCAAAGCTGCTGCGGGCGCGCGAGGCGGCTCGTCACGCAGCCGGGGTCGCTACAAGCGACGGTAGCTCGTCGCAGCTCGAGTCGCCGGTCCAACGATAGATTGCCCGCAGGCATCATCCTTTGGTAATAACGCTTCGATGAAGCATCTGATCACGCACGACCTCGATTTCGACCTCGCCAAAGAGGTGGCCGTTCGCGCCTTCGAGTCGTACCAGACTCGCTTCGCCAGCTACCAGCCCAAGATGACGTGGGCCAAAGAGCGCGAGGCGCGCATCGAATTCAATGTGAAGGGTCTCAAGCTTCAGGGCACGATCGGCATCGCGCCC
>JBBSDY010000259.1:0-6144 GCA_038240245.1 Polyangiales bacterium | reverse complement strand
GTGGCGGCGGCGGAACCGATGCCGCAGCGGCGAATCCTGCAGCGGACGACAGCGGATGCAGCTGCAGAATGGCTACCGTGCCGGGCCATCCTGGCACAATCGGGTGGCTCGCGCTCCTCGGCGCAATCGCGCTGAAACGCCGCCGGAGCAAGTGCTAAGCTCGCGCCCCGAGGCGAGCCGTCCGTGTCGCAATCCCTACCTTCGCTGGAGTCACGCGGTCCCGCCGCCATCGTCAGGGGTGAGCCCGAAACGGGCAAACCGCGCTCCTGGGCGAGCGCGGCCGCGATCACCGAGGGTGGGCCCGGAGGACTGCAAGAGCGGTTGACGCTTTTTGCGACGTGGGTCTGCGCCATGAGCTTCGGCTTTTCGCTGCTCATGTTCATCGTTCTGGTGGCCACTGGCTGCATCACGGTCGGGCAGTTCGTGGCCCAACCCAGCAACCAGATTCATCAAGTGGCGAACGTCGCTCTGCTCGTCGGGGCGCTGCTCGGGCGGTTTACGCGAATGAGCCGCCGCGCGCTCGAGATGTTCGACATCGCCCTCATCTTGATCGTGACGTGGATCTTCGGTCTTCTCTTCATGAGCGTGCCACCGCGAATGCGCCCCGAGCTCGTGGCGACGCTCACCACGATGACCATCTGCGTCTTTCGCGCGGTCCTCATTCCCAGCACGACCCTACGCACATTGATTCTTACCGGCCTGGGCGCGGCGCCGAGCGTCGTCGTGGCCTGGCTCGTTCACCGCGATCCGTCCTTCATCGACATCGCCGAAGGACGCGTCAGTCACTTGAGCATCACCTTGAACATCGGCATCTGGTGGCTCTTGCAGGTCGTCGTGGCCACACTGACGACGCGCGTCATCTACGGGCTGCGCCAGCGGGTGCGCGAAGCGCGACAATTCGGGCAATATGTCCTCGAGCAGAGGCTGGGCGAAGGCGGCATGGGCGTCGTCTACCGGGCCAGTCACGCCCTCTTGCGACGTCCGACGGCAATCAAGCTTCTCGCCAAACAGCAGGTCGGAGAGCGCGCGCTGCAACGCTTCTCGCGTGAGGTGAGGCTCACCGCTCGCCTCACACATCCCAACACGGTCACGATTTACGACTACGGGCGAACCGAAGAGGGTGTCTTCTACTATGCGATGGAGCTGCTCGACGGCATCGACCTGCAGGAGCTCGTCCGCCTTCGCGGACCAATGCCTGCTGCCCGGGTGCGGCACGTGCTCGTTCAGATCGGCCAGGCTCTGGCCGAGGCACACGCCATCGGGCTCATTCACCGCGACGTGAAGCCGGCCAACATCATGCTCTGCAGCCAGATCGGTCGCCACGACGTCGCCAAGCTTCTCGACTTTGGACTGGTCAAGGATCTCGAAGAGTCGGATGTGAACCACAGTGCCTCGCAGGCGCTCACCGGCACGCCGCTCTACATGGCGCCCGAGGCCATCACGAGCCCCGACACCATCGACGTGCGGGCCGATCTCTATGCCCTCGGGGCCGTCGGATATTTTCTTCTGGTGGGAGCGCCCGTCTTCGATGGCCGAACGACGGTCGAAGTATGCACGCACCACATGCACACGATACCGACGCCTCCTTCCGAGCGACTGGGCTCGCCTCTGCCGGCGGGCCTCGAGCGCGTGCTCATGAGGTGCCTGTCCAAAAAACCAGCCGAGCGGTTTCAATCGGCCGATTCACTGGTCATCGAGCTGCTCGGTCTCGGCGACGTGGAGCCGTGGACGCCGGCCAACGCCGAAGTGCAGTGGATCAGCGAGAAAGATCTACGAGAGGAGTCGAGGAAGGAATCGGCGGACATCGCCCCCGCGGCCACCCAGGGCACGGTCTCTCCCACCCTCCCCAGCTTGTCGGCGGCGGCGCTCAACATCGACTGGCGATCGCGCTGAGGGTGGCGCTCGAGCCTCTTGAAAGGGTCTTCGGTGCTACCCTGACGCTGGACGAGCCGTGAAGGATTGCGTCGCAACATGTGTCGCGCTCGCCGCTTTCGCCGGCGGGTGCGGGTCGGACCACGATCTCGTCATCGGTCGCAACGAGATCTCCGCGGTGATGGCGGATGACGCGAGCCTCGCGGATGCGTACGGCTTGCCGGGCGATGCAACTTCGGACATCGATGGCGCGTCCCGGGCCGACGCGGCGATCGAGGCGGCGCCATGTCCCATCGACGAGGTTCCACCGGCCGGCAGCCTCGCCCATCGCTACTCGTTCGATGGAACGGGAACGATGCTCAAAGACAGTGTCGGCACCGCGGACGGCACCCTTCTCGCGGGGTGCGTGCTCGACGGAGCGGGCTCGATGACGCTCGATGGCAACGACGACTACGTCAACCTGCCCAATGGTCTCATCTCACCACTCGACAACGCCACGATCGTGGCATGGGTGTCCGAGCGAAGCGGAGCCGTCTTCGAGCGGATCTTCGACTTCGGCAGCAGCACGGCGGGCGAAGACCAGCGCCTCAAGGGCAAGAGCTTCGTGATGGTCACGCCGTTCAGCGATACCGGCGACGGCCGACAGCTCACCATGCAAGCGGCCACGCCCGCCCTCGGAACGATCCAGATCGCGACCGATCGTTCGATCAGGGACGGGGACATCCACCAGGTTGCCCTGGTGTTTCGCAGCGGAACGGGGGTCGAGCTCTACCTCGACGGCGAGCTTCTGGGCGTGCGCGCGACGAGGATGAAGCTGTCCGACATCGAGGACGTGAACGACTGGCTCGGTCAATCGCAGTTCGCGCAGGACAAGAGCAACTTCGGCGGCACCTACACCGAATTTCGAATCTATGGCCAGGCGTTGAGCGCCTGCGCCCTGGGGGCAACCCGGACTGCGGGCCCCGATTTGCTGCCTTGAGTGGTTCGTGGATGGTAGTCTCGTAGTTCGATGGTGGGCCTCCTCGGCCGATTCGGCCAAGCGGTGCTCGCGCGGGCGCGTGAGCTCTTGAAGATCGTCGCTTTGCTCTATGCAGCGATCAAGGGAGCGGTCATCGAAGGACGACGCGGACGGCGCATGGTGGTGAACGCCGCCATCACCCAGGTGTATTTCACCGCCATCGAGCCGCTCGCCATCTTTCTGCTGGTGGCCGTCACGTGCGGATTCTTCGCCATCGTTCTTTCCGATTCGCTCATGCGTCCCAATGGTCTGGCACCCCACATTCCCAAGGTGATCGCCCAGGCCGTGGTGCGCGAGCTGGTGCCGCTGGTCATCGCGCTCATCGTCATCGGCCGCTCGGGGCCCGCTATCGCCACCGAGCTCGGTTACATGGGGGTCAACGACGAGATCGAGGCGCTCGATCTGGCTGGCGTCAACACCGACTATCTCATCGTGTTGCCCCGCATCGCCGGGGTGACCATCGCCACCGCGGCCCTCACCATCGCCATGTCGGCCGCGGCCCTGCTCGGCGGATTTCTGTTGGGCACGGCCTTCGACCTGGTCTCGGTGGGATTGCGCTTCGATCAGATCGTCGAAGCGGTGACGTTGCTCACCATTCTGCTCGCCCTCACCAAGGCCTTCGCCTTCGGCATCGTAATATCGACCGTCAACTGTTACCACGGGCTGGCGGTTCGTCGGTCGTTCAACGAGATACCGCGCGCGAATGTGCGAGGTGCCGTGCAGTGCTACCTCGGCTGCTTCGTGCTGAACGCGGCGGTTTCGATCTACGCCATCATGGGGACGGCGTGAGCACTGCGAACGACGCGTTCCGGCTCGATAACGTGCTCTTCTCGAGCTACGAGGGCCGCGCCGTTCTCGATCGCTTGACCGTCGCCGGTGCGCCGGGGAGCGCAACTGCGCTCGTCGGCCACGTGGGGGGCGGGAAAACGACCGTCCTGCGACTCCTGGCCGCGCTGGTGCGAGCGACGCGCGGCAGCGTGCAGGCGCTCGGCACGAACCTCGCGGCTCTTTCGTACGAGGGCCTACGCGCCCACCGCATGCGCATTGGCTACGCGTTCGAATCGACGGGCCTGGTCGGCAACATGACCATCGGCGAGAACATCGCGCTGATGCTCTCGTACCACGGGGGCGATCCAGCTCGTACCACCGCCAAGGCGTGCGAGCTCGCCGAAGAGCTGCAGATCGAGAAACATCTGAACGAGGCACCGTTCCGCGCCAACGGATCGGTGCGCAAGCGCGCGCTCATTGCCCGGGCGCTCGCCCAGGAGCCCGCGCTGCTTCTTTGCGACGAGCCGCAAGTCGGCCTCACGCGCCGCGAGGCGTGCCTGGTCAGCGATGCCATCGAGCGTCGGCGCACGTCGCGAGGGCTCACCGTGGTGTTCGCCGATCACGACGGTTACCTCGATCCCTTCGTGGTCACTCGCACCTATTACCTCGAAAATGGTCGATTGCTCAGCGCACCGAGCATCCGGCCGCCCAACGATCGCGCCGATGTCCCGCTCGCCGAGCGCATGTCCCTGTCCACCGATCTCATCTACCGCGGGACCTCATGAGGACACCCATTACCCGCATCGAGACGATCACCGGCGCCTTTCTCAGCGCCGTGGCGGCCCTCTTGCTCATCGCCCTGTTCGTGTCGGCGCGACGCACCAGCCTCGCCGACATTTTCCGAACGGGGTTCGTGGTGACGGCCGTCGCCGAAGACGGCTTCGGCGCAACCACCGGATCACCGGTCAAGGTGCGCGACGTCGAGGTGGGATCGGTCACCGAGGTGACCCTCGTCGAAGATCCCGCCTGGCCCGGCAAGCCCGTGCGCATCAGGATGCAGATCCAGTCGTCCGCCGCACGCCTTCTCGGCGACAAGACCATCGCCCGCATCGTCAGGCCGCCGTTTGGCAGCGGCATGCCTCCCTTCGGAACGTCGAGCATCGATCTCTTGACCGGCGGCACGGCGCCGCTCGTGAGATCGTCGACGATCCAGGCCGAAGGCGAAGACTCGATGGTCTCGACCTTCGCCAAGCTGCGCGGCGACGTCCAGGCCATTCGCGAGCAGTTCGTCACCACGCTGGGTGATCTCGGTGGGACGCTGGCCAACATGCGACAGCTCACCGATGGCATGGTTCACGGAAAGGGCATCCTGGGCCGCGCGCTTTCCGACGACGAAGCTGCCGAGACACTGACCAAGATGCTCCACACGGCGAGCGACGCGACCGTCGATTTGCGCCGCATCGCGCAGGACATGAAGACGGCGACGGCGCGCGCGCCGGATCTCGAAAAGGGAGCGGAGCAATCCACGGACGAGCTTCGCAAGGTGCTCGCCAGGGTGAATCTGGTGCTCGATTCGATGCCCCACATCGTGGCCACCGCAGAACGGACGCTGGCCACCACCGAGGAGCTCGTCGAGCAGCTTCGGGTCGCGTCCTCGTACGCACCCGAGCTTGCGCGAAAGGTCGACCTGTCGATCGACGAAACGAACCGACTCGTCGAGGCGGCACAGAAGAATTTTCTCATCCGCTCGACGATGGCTGACCGCAGCATCCCATCTACCGAGTCGGAGGTTCGCCCGCCGGCGATCTCCGTTCTTCCTCCGCGGCCCGCCGCGGCTGGGGACGCCGGCGCACCGTGATGGCGCGAGCCGCGGTGCTGCCGATCTTGGCATGGCTCGTCGCCTGTGGCGGGCCCAAGCTCGGTCCTCCCCCGACCACCGCCGAGCGTCTCAATGCAGAGGCCGTGCGAAGGCTCGATCGCGGCGACGACAGAGGAGCAGAAGAAATGATCCGGGCGGCGCTGAGGGAGGCCGAGCTGGTCGATGATCTCGTGGGACAGGCCGAAGCGTGGAACAACTTGGGCGCCCTGGAGATGGCTCGCGGCAAGTTTCGCGAGGCGTGGAGCGCGCACGCGACGGCGCTCGCCCTGCACCAGGCGACCAAGATTCGCGGCATCGGTGAGGTGCGAACACGCTCCAACCTGGGCTCCGCGCTGCTTGCCGCCGGCAAGGTCGCCGAAGCCCGAGCTCAATTCGAAGAAGCCGTGACCCTGGGCGACAAGATCGGCGAGAGCAAGGCGGCGCGACTGGCCAAGGTAGGGTTGGCCTCGGTCGCATTGCGCGACGGCGACGCAACGCGCGCGCTGGCGCTCGCGGGCGCGGCTCTCGATGCATCGGGCGACGCGACCGAGGCCGGCGCGTTCGCCGTGCAAGGCGCGGCCGACGAATTGCTGGCAGATCTACCCATGGCCCGGGCAGCCTACGACCG
>JBBSDY010000258.1:0-6146 GCA_038240245.1 Polyangiales bacterium | reverse complement strand
GGTGCCGCGGCGGGTGGCCGACGTCTCGAACGCCTCCAGCCTCGCCTGGGTCTGGGCGGGCAGTGCGTCGCAGATCGTCTGCAGCAGCACCATGGCCAGCGTCATCGGCGCGGTATGCAGGTCGAAGACCAGTCGCGACCCGACCCGGCCGCTCAGCGTGATGTCGGCCACGTCGGCCACCCGGCTGATCGGGGAGTCGGTGAGCGCCACGACGGCGAGGCCGGACGCGCGCGCCTCGCACAGCGCGTCGAGCGACTCGCGCGGATATCGGGGCAGCACAATCCCCAGCATCGCGGTCGCGCCGGCCGCGCGTGCCTGATCCAGCCGATCTGCGAGCAGGCTTCCCCCTTGATCGAGTACGCGTACGTCGGGCAGCACCTTCGACGCGAAGTAGCCGAAATACGCCGCCAGTGGAGCGGCTGACCGCAACCCGACGACCGGCAGTGGTCTCGATCCGGCGAGGAGCTTCGCGGCCTGGTCGAGTGCCGCCCGGTCGGGTGCGCCGTCGGCCAACTGGTCAGTGAGACGGCGAAGATTGTCGATTTCCGCCCGTACCGCATGCTGGAGATCGTTGTCCGTTTCCGGTGCCGTGCGGGCGCCGGCCCTACCGGTCGTCTCGGCGGCGGTGCGCAGTGCCCGCCGCAGTGCCGGGTAGCCGTCATAGCCGAGCGCGATCGCGAAGCGGGTGACCGACGGTTGACTGACCGAGGCCAGGTCGGCGACCTCGCCGGCGGAGAGGTAGGCGGCCTTGCCCGCATGTTCGAGCAGGCACTGCGCGATGCGGCGCTGGGTGGGCGTGAGGCGCACCCCGTCGACCACCGCCAGCAACTGTTCATGCACGCGGCAACTCTATGACATGTTTTCATTCACTGTCGACCTCGTCGACGTTGGCTCCACCGCCCGGATACCGTGGCTGACATGCGGATTTCGGCCCTCCACACGTACGTCATCAAAGGGTGCTTCCGCACCGATCAGCGTCGCATCGACGTCGAACCGTGGGGTCTCGCCGGGGACCGCCGCTTCATGATCGTTGACGAGAACGACGTGATGCTCACCCAGCGCGAGGAACCCGGCCTGGTGCGGATCACGCCGACCCTGGGTGCCGACGGAGATGACCGGCTGATCCTTCGCGCCCACGACCACCCCGATCTCGCAGTGCTTCCAGTCGCCACCGAGCTGGTCGATACCGCCGTCTACCACCAGGCCATCCAGGCGAGCCGGCTGGACGCCGCCGCCGATGACTGGCTCACCGAGGTGCTCGGCCGCAAGGCGCACCTGCTGTGGCTGGAGGATCCGACGCGACGATCGGTGAGCCGGGTCGACCCGACTGATCCACGCCGGGTCAATCTCGCTGACGAATATCCGGTGTCTCTCGCGAACACCGCCTCGCTCGACGCGGTCAACGACTGGATGGCGGAGGCACAGAGCGTGGAGTGGCCGGTGCCGATGGCCCGCTTCCGACCGAATATCGTCATCGACGGTGCGGCGGCGTGGGCCGAAGACGGGTGGTTCGGCCGGCGGCTGCACGTCGGCGAAGCCGTCTTTCTGGTCGACTCGCATTGCGCCCGATGCGTGGTGACGACCACCGATCAGACGACCGGAAACCGGGGTCGGGAGCCCCTGCGCACCCTTGCCCGCTACCGCAACATCAACCGCAGGCTCGCCTTCGCGGTCAATCTGGTGCCTGAGCAACTCGGCACGATCGCGGTTGGCGACGAAAGACACACCGCCGTCGTGCGAGATGACGATGGCGAGCCCGCGCGGATGGTCTTGAACGAACCGATACGCCGCGCGGTGACGGGTACCCACGTTTTCGATGTCATCGGGCATGCGCTCGTGACCTTCGGTATCGAGCGCACGCCAGACGCGCGAAGGGGAGGGGAGCTCGGCGGACACCTCGGCGCCATAGCCGAGCAGGCCGAGCCGTTTGTCGAGAACCACCGCGCCGTCGATGGCGGTGAGGTTCGCGATGAGCCGGCTCAATTCGAACACCGACCGCTCGAGTCTTTCGAGATCGGGGCTGGTGTCGAGCGCGAAGTCCGACCACCCCACCGCGGGCTTGGACGTGGCGGCGGCCACGCGCTCGAGGATCTGAAAGAGCAACGTGCGGAAGCGCCGCGAGGGCTCGTCGTGCGCGAACCGGTACTTGAGTCGCAGGCCGCCGAAGATACCCGAGTCGGCACTGAGCCCCGCGTCGATCACCAAAATCATGCCGCCGTGCCGCGCGCCGCGGACGAGCTGAATGGCGCGCCTCAGCATGTGCTGACCCACGCGGCCGACGAGCGAATGCTCGACCATCGTGGGCGACAGGGTCTGGGCTTGAAGAGCGTCGTGCTCTTTTTGAACCTGCTCGCGCTCGGCGGCGAACATCGCCGGAAGCCACTCGGAGTCGAACACGTCCATCATGGCGTCGACCACCAGGCCGCGCTCGAGCGCGCCCACCAGCTTGCCGGCCGAGCGAACGGCGAGCTGTCCGGGGCCGGTCACGTGAATGATGGGATCGTAGGTCCAGTTGGGGACCTGGCTGCGCCCGCCCGAGGTGGGTGCGAGCCACGCCGGTCCGGAGTGAGCAACGCCCCAGATGCGCAGCTTTCCTTCTTCGGCCTGCGCACCGATGAGGGCGGTCTCGAATTGCGCGGACGGGCCGAGGCGACGAAGCTCGTCGGGGGTGAGCGCACGACTTTGGTCGAAGCGCAGACGCAGGACTCCCTGGTTGGGAGCGCCGCTTTCGGGCAGCTCATCGACGGGCGTAAGCAGCAGGCGAAAGCGCGTCGGTCGCGCCTCCTCCGAGGTCAGCGACGCCTGGAACGCAACCGAGAGCGCTTCTCCGAGAAGGCCCATGGGCATCGTGAGCGGTCTTGCAGGCGGCCAGTGATCCGCGACGTATTGAGCGAGGTCGGGCGGATAAGCGTGCAGGCGTCCCATGGCCCTAGCATGGCTCGATTCGGTCGCGCCGGGGCGGATTGATTGCACCGGGGCAATGCGCTAGCTTGCGCGCGCCGTGAGCACCAAAATCGCTGCCCGTCTTTCCGTCGTCGCACCCAGTGCAACCCTTGCGATGGCCGCGCGCGCCGCACGTCTGCGCGACCAGGGACATCGCGTCTTTGCGTTTGGTGTGGGCGAGCCGGATTTCCACACGCCCACCAACATTCGTGAGGCCGCGAAGAAGGCCATCGATACGGGCTGCTCTCACTACACCGCGGTCACTGGCACGCCTGCGCTGAAAAAGGCGATTTGTGCGGCAACCGAGCGCGATCGCGGATGGTCGCCCACGCCCGACCAGGTCGTCGTATCTTGCGGCGCCAAGCACGCGCTCTTCAATTTGGCGCTCGCGCTCTACGATCCGGGCGACGAGGTCATCATCCCCGCGCCCTACTGGGTGAGCTACCCCGAGCAGGTGCGTATGGTCGGAGCGACGCCCGTCATCGTGTCGACGCGCGAAGAAGACAACTGGCTCCTGTCGCCCGAGGCTCTCGCCGCGGCGATCACCCCGCGAACCAAGGCGGTCATCCTTTGTACGCCTTCGAACCCCACGGGCGCCGCCTATCCCAAGGAGCGCCTGCTCGCCCTCGCCAAGACGCTCGCCTCGACCGACGCGTTCATCATCGTCGATGAGATCTACGCCGAGCTCGTGTACGACGGCTTTCAGCACCATTCGCTCGCCGCGCTGGCGCCCGAGCTCAAGGGCCGGATCATCGTCGTCGACGGCGTCGCCAAGACGTACGCGATGACCGGGTGGCGCATCGGCTGGTCCATTTCTCCGCCCCAGGTCGCCAAGGCGCTCGACGTCATCCAGGGCCAGAGCACCACGAACCCCACGGCAGTGGCCCAGGAAGCGACCATCGAGGCGTTGATGGGACCGCGCGATCAGGTGGCGAAGATGCGCGCCGCGTTTCAGGAGCGGCGTGGGCGCATGGTCGAAGGGCTTCGGTCGGTGCCCGGCGTCCGCTGCCGGATGCCCGACGGGGCGTTTTACGCCTTTGCGGATGTCCGCGGACTTTTCGGGCTTCAGGTGGGGGACAAGAAGCTCGCCACCGACGAGGACGTTGCGTATTGGCTGCTCGACACCGCCCACGTCGCCGCCGTACCCGGAACGCCGTTCGGGGCGCCGGGTTACCTCAGGTTCTCGTACGCGAGCTCGACCGAGACCATCGAGCAGGGCATCGCAGCCATGAAAAGCGCCGTCCAGGCCGCCGGCTGAGGGGCACCGAAAAGCCCCGCAATTTTGGGGCGTTCGAGCTACTTTGCACGTTGACGAGTAGCGGGAGATTCGAGTAGAAGCCAGGCTGCCCGAGCGAGGTGCGAAGGAGTCGACCGAGAGGCCATGGCCGGAAACAAAGAAGACGGAACGAACCCCGAAGGCCACATCTGGCGCATCGCGCCAAGCCGACGGGATTTTGTTGGTTTTCTCGGCTGGGGCGCCGTCCTCACCAGCATCGGCATCGGCACGCTGGCGTGGGTCCGGCTGATGTACCCGCGCGTTTTGTTCGAGCCACCCAGCCAGTTCAAGCTCGGCCGGCCCGTCGAGTACGCCCCGCGCTCGGTCTCCGACAAGTGGATCCGCGCCTACCGCTTCTGGCTCGCGCGCTTCGACGACCGCTTCATCGCGGTCAGCGCGACCTGCACGCACCTCGGCTGCACGCCGCGCTACTTGAACACCGAAGACAAGTTCAAGTGCCCTTGTCACGGATCGGGGTTCCGCGGTTTTTCGGCCGGCTGGAAAGTCATCGCCACCAACTTCGAGGGGCCCGCACCGCGACCGCTCGAGCGCTTCAAGCTCTCGATCGCCGACGACGGCCAGATCCAGGTCGACAAGGGCGTCGTGTACCGCCTCGACAAAGACGAGTCCGAGAAACCAGGCGCATTTTTGCCTTACGCATGAAGACACTTGCCTTGATGCACGTTGGAGATTCGATGCACGTTTTCGGAGGACGCCGTGGCTGAGCCGAACAAGGGATGGTTCGACATCGTCAAGAGCTCGTACGTGTGGAAGAGCATGTTCCGCCACGAGTATCAGGACACCTACCGAAACCGCGTGCTGCAGGTTTCGTCGAACGTCTTTCTGCACCTTCACCCCACCAAGATCCGTCGCCACGCGCTGCGCCTGCGTTTCACCTGGTGCATGGGCGGCATCACGTTCTTGTTGTTTCTCATCCTCACGGTGACCGGCGTCATCCTGATGTTCTACTACCGGCCGACCGGTGAGTACGCCTACCACGACATGAAGTACCTGCAGTTCGACGTCCCCTTCGGGATGATCATGCGCAACATGCACCGCTGGAGCGCCCACGCGATGGTCATCGCGGTGTGGCTGCACATGTTCCGCGTGTTCATGACCGGCTCGTACAAGCCGCCGCGCGAGTTCAACTGGGTCATCGGCGTCAACCTGTTGGTGATGACGCTGATGCTGTCGTTCACCGGCTACCTGCTGCCCTGGGATCAGCTATCGATCTGGGCCGTTACCGTGGGCACCAACATGGGCCGCGCGACGCCGCTCGTCGGTCACGAGGGCCCCTTCGCCGACTTTCTCGGGGTGAACGCCCGCTACGACGCCCGCGCGCTGCTCACCGCAGGTCGCCTGGTCGGCGCCGCGACGCTCCTCAGATTCTACGTGCTGCACTGCATCTTCATTCCGATCATCGCCGCCGTGCTGATGATCGTTCACTTCTGGCGCGTCCGTAAGGATGGCGGGATTTCGGGACCGCTCTAGGAGAAACGACGATGGCTGACGTAACCACAGCAGTAGTGCCGGCCGAGCAGGCGAAGCCTGTGGTCAAGGCGAAGGTCAAGGTCGAGTCGCGGCTGTCCAAGCTCGTTCCCGACAAGGTTCACACCTGGCCGTACCTGGTTCGCCTCGAGATGCTGGTGGGGACCATCGTGATGGCCCTGGTCACCATCTGGTCCATCGTCGTCGACGCGCCGCTCGAAGAGCCGGCCAACCCCACCAAGACGCCCAACCCGTCGAAGGCGCCCTGGTACTTTCTCGGGCTGCAAGAGATCCTCGTCTACTTCGATCCGTGGTTCGCCGGCGTCGTGCTGCCCGCGCTCATCATCGTCGGGTTGATGGTGATCCCGTACATCGACATCAACCCCAAGGGGAACGGCTACTACTGCTTCAAGGAGCGGAAGTTCGCCATCTCGGTCTT
>JBBSDY010000257.1:0-6154 GCA_038240245.1 Polyangiales bacterium | reverse complement strand
GGTCACGCCCCCCCTCCGGATGTGGCGATGGAGCAATGGTTCGTCGGAGCGAGCGTACGTGTTTCAGGCGAACCTCCGCCGCAGATTGGGCGGGCCATCGTCGGTACCTGTCGGCTTCTACACCGGCAAGATTGCTCGCCGGCGCGCGGGGCGTTCGACCTGCTTGTTCTTGGCGAGCTCGAGACCCCAGGCGATGGCGCGGCGCGTGTCGCGAGGATCAATGACGTCATCGACGAGGCCCCAGCCGGCCACCTTGTAGACGTCGATGCGCCCCTCGATCTCCTTGATGAGCTCGCGTTTGGCGTCCTCGGGGGCAGGCGCATCACCGAACAGCTTCTTCGACATGATGCCGACCATGCCCTCGGCACCCATCACGCCAATTTCGGCGGTGGGCCAGGCGACGATAAGGTCGGGCTCGAACGCGCGTCCGCACATCACATAATAGCCGGCGCCGTACGCCTTGCGGACAACGACCGTGATCTTGGCAACGGTGGCTGCGCTCATGAGGTGGAGCATCTTGGCGCCGTGGCGAATGATGCCTTGCGCCTCGACCTTGGAGCCCACCATGAACCCCGGGACGTCTTGCAAGAACACGAGCGGCACGCGAAACGCATCGCAGATCTGGATGAAGTGCGCAGCCTTGTCGGCGGCGTCGATGTCCAGGATTCCACCGAGCCATTTGGGTTGGTTGGCAATGATGCCTGCCGGGCGGCCGCCGAACCGGGCCAGGCAGGTGATGATGTTGCGCGCGAAGCGCGGCTTGATGTCGAAGAAATCGCCATCATCGGCGATCGACGAGATGAGCCGGTACATGTCGTACGGCTTGCGGTTCGAGTCCGGCAAGAGGTCGAGCAACGACTCGTCGCGGCGATCGATGGGATCCATCGACGGGCGAACGGGAGGGTTCTCATCGCAGTGCGAGGGGAAATACGAAAGGTACTTCTTCACCGCCGCGATGCACTCAGCGTCGCTGCCAAACTCACCGTCGGCGACGCCGCTCACCTCGCTGTGCACCTGGGAGCCGCCCAGATCTTGCTCGCTCACGTCTTGCCCGGTGGCCGCCTTGACGAGGGCTGGCCCGCCCAGGGCCATCGAGCCGATACCTTTGACCATGGGCACATAGTCGGCGAGACCGGGTATGTACGCGGTGCCGGCCGCGCCGGGCCCGACCATCGCGGCGACCTGGGGCACGACGCCAGACATCACCACCTGCTCACGAAAGAGATGACCGGTGCCCGCAAAAAGCGAAATGGCGTCGGGGTGGCTGGTATCGGCGTCGATCCGGGCGCCGCCCGAGTCGATGAGCCAAACCATCGGGCAGCGTGAAGTGAGCGCCATGTGCCGCAGTCGCGTCACCTTCTCTTCGCCGGTGTACCCGATCGATCCACCCTTCACGGTAAAGTCGTAGGCCGCCGCGCAGGTGACACGATCGTCCACCTTGCCGAAGGCGCAGATCACGGCATCGGCGGGCGGCTTGTCCTTGCCTCCCTCGCCGGCAAACATGCCCATCTGCGTGCCGTGCATGCCGACCTCGAAGTAGAGACCGTCGTCGAACAGGAGCGCGAAGCGCTCGCGCGCGGTGAGCTTGCCGCGAGCGTGCTGCCTGTCGACCCGCTCAGCGCCGCCCATGGCGCGAATCGCCAGGCGGCGCGCCTCGAGATCGCGAATGAGATCGCGCATGTTCATGAGCCGAGCCCCAGGATCGCGCGCGTTTCGTCTACCGTCGCCACCTTGCGACCCGCGTCGCGCACCATTCGCACAGTGACATCGCACAGCTCGCCATTCGAAGAGGCCATCGACCCGTCGGGAAGGTAAAAGTTGTCTTCGAGACCACAGCGCACATTGCCGCCGAGCACGAGGGCCGAGGCGATCATCTTCCACCCCGGCCGGGAGATGCCGATGACCTCCCACTCCGATCCGGGGGGCATCACCTTGACCTGTAGCTGCAGCGCCTCGACCAGCGGCGGCAGTCCACCCAGCACGTTCACGATGAACGAAAATTGCAGCGGCGGCTCGAGCACGCCCATGTCGAGGAGCGGCCAGATGCCGTGGGTGTGGCCGATGTCGAAGCACTCGAGCTCGGGCTTCACGCCCGCGGCGTTCATGGCGGCGAGAAGCTTGCCGATTTTCTCGTAGGTGTTGGGAAACACCATGTCGAAGGCAAACGATTTTTTCTGCCGCGAGTATTTGGAGTAGTTCATCGTCCCCATGTTGAGCGCGGCAATCTCGGGGCGACTCCTGGTGATGTACTCGCACTGCTGGGTGACGTCCTCGGCGAGCGTGCCCGTCGAAAAATTGAGCAAGACCGGCGAGCGCGCCCGTACCTCGTTGCGAATCTGCTCGAAGGTCTGCGGGGAAAACGTGGGCGATCCATCGTCGTTGCGGGCGTGGATGTGGACCACCGACGCTCCGGCCTCGTAGGCACGCCGCGCCTCCTCGCCAATTTCTGCGGGCGTATAGGGAAGCGAGGGGCAATGTTTTCGGTCGGCGAGCACGCCGGTGAGAGCGCAGGTCACGACGCAAAGATCCGGATCGCGAGCCATCGTCATCTCCCCGTGTCGGGCTTGGTTGCCGGGCGACTTTTTTTCTCGAGCTCCCGTAGCTCGTCGAGGTTCGCGCGCACACGCGGATCGCTGGGATCGAGCTTCTGCGCCCGTTCGAGATTGCGCCGCGCTTCGCCGAGATCGCCCTTTTGCGACAGCGCAATCGCCAGGTTGATCCAGGCCGACACCAGCTTCTCGTCCAGACGCAGCGCTTCGCGGTACTCAGCAATGGCGCCCTCGACGTCGCGTTTTTGCTGGAGCGCGTAGCCAAGGTTCGAGTGCAAGGTGGCCCGCTGCGCGTCGACGGTGATGGCGCGCCTCAGCGCGCCGATCGCGCGATCGATCTGGTTGTCGGCGAGCAGGGCCGTGCCCAGATCGCTGAGCGTCCGCGCGTCCCTGGGCGCGATGCGCACCGCCACCTCGTAGGCGCGCACGGCCTCGGTGACCCGGCCCCTCATCAAGAGCGCCGTCCCGAGGTTCGTCTGACGCGGAGCGCTCCCCGGATCGAGCTCCGCTGCCTTGGCCAGCTCGGTCACCGCGGGCTCGGATCGGCCCGTGGCAAGCAAGGCGACGCCCAGACCGGAGTGGGCTTCGGGATCGCGCGGGGCAAGCTCGGTGGCCTTGCGCAACGCCGCGAGCGCGTCGTCGGCCTTGCCCAAAATGAGCAGCGCCCGTCCGAGCTCGGTGTAAGCAGGCGCGAACGCGGCATCGAGCCTGATGGCCTGCCGAAGAGAAGCCGCGGCCTTCTCGAGCGCCGGATTGCGGGGAGCGGCGTTGAAGTCGGTGGCAACGTTGGTCTTGGCAATTGCCACGCGTGCCATCCCCACGAGCGGGGCGGCGTCCCTGGGCGCGAGCACCGCTGCCTCGCGGTACCGGGCGTCGGCCGAGGCGAAGTCGTCGGCCTCGAACGCATTGTCGCCCGCAGAAAGGGCCACATCGATCTTGGAGTCCGATCCGCGAGAGAGCTTGCTCGTTGCAGGCAGAGGGGGCACGGCTGGAGCGGGCGATGTCGGAGGCTCCGGCGCCGGCGAAGCCTTGTCTCCGGTCGAAGGCGCTTCACCGGAGAGAGGAGCCGACGTCATCGTCGCGCCCAGCGCCGAGCTCGATGGCATGGCGGCGGGCTCGGCCACGCTGTGCGCCGGCTCACGCACTTGCCCCCCACAGCCCACGAGCCCGAGCGCGCCGAAGAGGATGAATCGTCGCGCCTTCATTTGAGATCGTCAGTCCCCCCGGCCGTGTCAGCTCGGACTGATGGACGGCTTGCTCGAGCGCGACGAGTGTTCGCGGCCGTCGTAGCGCACGATCGTCTGCTTGCCCTCGATGATGGTGGTGAGGCTGACCGGTCGCTTCCAGATTCGGACCAGCGAGCGCAGCGTCTCCTTGGCGTAGTCGGCGCGAAGATCGACACCCTGATGCTCGTGCTTCAAGAGAAGCTCGCCGCGGTTTTCGAAATTGGCATCCTCGACGTAGATGAAAGGATTGCCTGCGTTGGTGAGCCGAAAAAGAAGCTTGTCCTTGATCGGCTTGAACTCGCGCGAATCGATCTCGAATCGCTCGTTGCGGTTGGACCAACCGAAGCCAAAGAGCTTGTGGTCGCGGCAAAATTCGGGCGTGAGAAACTCGTCGATGAAGGTCACGTCGCTATAGAGCGAGCGCACCTCGAAAATCTTGCGCCGCCCGAGCCCAAGCCGCAGATCCCAGTGCTTTTTGGCCTCGAGCGAGTCGCACTCTTCCCATTCGCGCCCGAACTGGCCCTTGTTCCAGCGCTCTTCGATGTGCCGATAAAGCTCGACCCCGAGCTTGTACGGATTGAGCCGCCCCTGCGACGTCGCCAGCACACCCGCGTTGTGATCGGCGTAGTCGATGATCTCCGTCGCATCGAGAACCTTCTCGGTCATGATCCTCGAATGCCAGTAGGAGGCCCAGCCTTCGTTCATGATCTTGGTCTGCATCTGCGGCATGAAGTAGTAGGCTTCTTCGCGGATGACCGAGAGAACGTCGCGCTCCCAGCGCTCGAGCGGCGCGTGGGTCAAGAGAAACATGAGCACGTCGCGCTCGGGGCGCTCGGGGAAACGCTTCTCGCGCTCGCGCTCCTCTTCGATTTTCTTGCGCTGCTCGTCGAGGTACTCGGGAGGATTGATGAACGACTCCATGTAGTCCTTGGAGCGTAGCCGCGGCACCTCGATCTCGCCGTGCTCGACGTCGTCGGGCGTCTCCTTGTGGCGGCCGAGAAACGGGCCCCAGGGATCGATGAGATTTTCGAGCGAAAGGCAGTGATCGATGAACTCCTCGACCTTCTGGATGCCGTGGCGCTCGGTCGCGCGCCGAATGCGCGAGCCGTGGTTGGCCATCTTGTCGATCCAGCGGCGGTTGGGATCGTAGCCCTCGACCTTGCGCACCGGATCGATGCGCCCGGTGGCATCGAGATCGGTCGAACGGAAGGTGAAGTTGTTCTTGAAAAAATCGACGTGCCCGCACACGTGCGCCATGACGAGCTTTTGGTCGACCAGCGAGTTGCCCTCGAGAAGGTACGCGTACGACGGGTTGGAGTTGATGACCATCTCGTAGATCTTGGACAGGCCATACTCGTAGCTCTTGGCGAGCTGCTCGTACTCCATCCCGAATCGCCAGTGCGGATAGCGATTGGGAAACCCGCCGTAGGCGGCGATCTCGTTCATCTGGTCGTAGGTCAGGATTTCGAAGATGAGGGGAAAGAGATCGAGACCGTAGCCCTTGGCAATGGCTTCGATCTTGAGTTGCTCGGCGCGCAAATACTGCGGGAGCGACGTCTTCAAGGCGAACTCGGTCACGTCACTTGCCCTTTCCCAGAAATTCCTTGATCGAGTTGACGATGGCGTCCTTGTCGCGAATCTCACTGGTGACCAGGCGATCCTCTTTCGCGAAAAGCTCGCGCAGATCCTTGATGAACTGGCCCGACCCGTAGGGGCTCTCGACCTGTCCGTAGCCAAACATGTTGACCTGGGGTAGCAGCTTGGCCTTGAGCAGCTCGACGCAGGTCAGCGTGTCGTCCATCGACCAGTTGTCACCGTCGGAAAAGTGAAAGGGATAGATGTTCCACTCGCTCGACGGGTAGTCGTCTTCGATCATCTTGAGGCAGAGCTTGTAGGCACTGGAGATCATGGTGCCGCCCGACTCGCGGGTGTGAAAAAACGTGTCGCGATCGACCTCGCGCGCGACGGCGTCGTGGTTGATGTATCGGCTCTCGAGACCCTTGTACTGCGCCTTCAGCCAGGTATCGATCCAGAACGACTCGATGCGGACGATCTCCTTTTGCTCGTCGCCCATCGAGCCGCTCACGTCCATCATGTAGATGATGACCGCGTTGGCCACCGGCTCGACGTCGGTCTTCCACGAGCGAAAGCGCTTGTCGTCGGGAATGGGGACGACAATCGGCCGATCGGCCTTGAACGTTCCCGCGGCGATCATGCGCTTCAAAGCCTCGCGGTAGGTTCGCTTGAAGTGGCGCAGCGATTCGGGGCCCACCCGTCGAATCCCGGTGTAGCGGTCCTTGGCGCTCGTGATCTTGCTCTTGCCCTTGTCCTGGATGTCGGGCAGCTCGAGCTCCTCTCCGAGGATAGAAGCGAGCTCGT
>JBBSDY010000256.1:0-6159 GCA_038240245.1 Polyangiales bacterium | reverse complement strand
ATTGAGCTCGACGACGGGTGACGGCATCCGCTGGGCCAGCGCCGCATAGAGCGCCGCGATGCGCGCCCAGTTCGTTTCTTCCGGGGTGTGCGCGCGCGCGTGACATGCGCTGATCGCAGCCTGCAGCGCGTACGGACCACGCTCACCGCCGAGGGCATCGGCGCGTTCGAGCGCCGCGAGACCGCGACGGATGAGAATTTGGTCCCAGCGCGCGCGGTTCTGGTCGAAAAGCAGGATGGGCTCTCCCGATGGCCCCGTGCGTGCCCCCAGACGCGACGCCTGGATCTCCATCAGCGCGACGAGGCCGTGCACCTCCCCCTCGCCGGGAGCGAGCTCCGCCACGATGCGACCGAGACGCAAGGCGTCCTCGCACAACCCGGGCCGCATCCAGTCGCTGCCGGCGGTCGCCGAATACCCCTCGTTGAAGACGAGGTAAATGACCTCGAGCACAGAAGCGAGGCGCGTGGCCAGCTCGGCGCCACGAGGAACCTCGAAGGCGACGCCCGCCTCGGCGAGCGTTCGCTTGGCGCGCACGATGCGCTGGGCGATGGTCGGCTCGGGCACGAGAAAAGCGCGCGCAATCTCGTCGGTCGTCAGACCCCCGAGCAAGCGCAGCGTGAGGGCGACGCGCGCCTCGGACGAAAGAAGCGGGTGGCAAGACGTGAACACGAGGCGCAGAAGATCGTCACCGACGTCGTCGTCGATCGCCGCGTCGAGGTCTGGCGCGGCGGCCTCTTGTCGGATGTCGATCTCGCGGCCCAGCTCCTCGTGCTTTTGCAGGGTGCGCTTGTTTCGGCGCAGTGAGTCGATCGCGCGATTTTTCGCGGTGGCCATGAGCCAGGCCCCGGGGTTGTCGGGAACGCCCGCCGCCGGCCAGCGCTCGAGCGCGGTGACCAGCGCATCCTGGGCGAGCTCCTCGGCAATACCGATGTCACGCACGATGCGCGCGAGCCCGGCGATGAGCCTGGGCGATTCGATTCTGAAGACGGCGTTGATCGCGCGATGCGTATCACTGTCTGTCACGGTGTGCCCATCCGCGCGAAGAGATCGATCGCCATTCGATACGCGATCAGCGCCAACGCTGGATCGTACCTCGGTCCCTCGTCGCGCAGGAACGCGTGCGCGGCGTTGACCTCATGCCAGGTAAACCGCCGGTTGGTCTCCATCAGGCGTGCGTGGATCTTCGCCCGGCCTTCAGCAGGGACGTGCGGATCTTGGCGGCCCCATACCATCATCAGCTCGCCCGAGAGGTCCTGGGCTCGGGCAAGAGAGTCGTCGCCTCCCCGTCCGAGCGAGCCCTGGTGCAGATCGGTCGCATAGAAGCAGGCCGCCGCACGCACCCGGCGATCGAACGCACAACGAAACGCGAGGTGGCCTCCGATGCAAACGCCCATCGTGCCGAGCCGGCCATCGCAATCCTCGCGTGCCGCCAGGTGATCGAGCGCAGCACGCGCGTCCTCGTCGTGGGCGGCGATGGTCTTCGCCGTCTTGTGCTGGTTACCGCGCTCGCCCCCCGCCTGATCATAGGAGAGCACCGTGCCGGCTGGCTCGAGCTCGTGGAAAATCTCCGGTACCACGACCACGAAGCCGTGGCCCGCGAGCATGGCCGCCATCCGACCGATTGGTCCCGTCCGCTGGAAGATCTCCGAGAAGAGCACGATCCCCGGGCACCGACCGGGCAAGGCGGGTCGGTACACGTAGCTTCTCATGGGACCGGCCGTCGTCGACAGGTCGACCGAAGATTCTTCGAGGATCATGGTCCTAAGATAGCCGGGTAGGTGAGAAAGGATCGACATCTGTGCGCTCACCGCCCTGCTAGTGCACATCCTGCCGAGCTTGCTCGGCGAAGAACGCAAAGGCTTCGTCGAGGTAGATCGGCTTGGCTCCGTGGCCGAAGGGATGGGCGGCCTCGCGCACCGGCCAGCCAGCGTCGCGCAGCACCGAGGCCAGCGCTTGGGCCGGTCTGCGCGCGGGATCGAATTGACCATAGCCGACGTAGAACGGCCTGGGCTTCAATCGGTCGAAGTCGATGGCCTCGGGCACCGATCCGCCGGACATCGCGCCATACCCGTCGGCGTCGAGATCGCCGTGCAGCGCCAGGCGGGTGACGAAGTAAGCGCCCGACGACGAACCCGCCAGGTAGATCCTAGAAAAGGAAAGCCCGACCCAACTTTCGAGCTTCTTACGTTTCTCGGCGATCGCGGCGACCATGGCCGGCGCGTGCGCAGCATACGAACGGCCGTTGGTCGGCCAACCCCACCAGTCTTGTCGACCCCGCGGCGCAAGGCCCTGCTGTCCCCGCGGAAACAGGGCGGCGATACCGGCCCGACGCGCGCTTTTCGCAACGACGGTCTCGACGTTCGTCTTTGGCTCGCTCTCTTTGGCCGGCGGGATGATCCCGTGCAGGTAGATGAGCAACGTATGCGTCGGTTCGCTGGGCAGAACGTAACACGCCTCATCGTCGAGCGCGCTCAGCTCGTCGATGCACCAATCCGAGCCCGCGACAGGTGGTGTCGTGTGGATCCAAACGTCACCGCGCGCGCTCGTGGCCGCTGGCGCAGGGACGACGGATCCCTTCGCTGCATCGAGCCCTACCTTCGCTGGCTCGCGTTTCGGTGGTGCCATGGCGGTGGTGCCGTGGCACCCGAGCAGGATACCCGTCGCCGCGAGGGCAAGCCTGCCAGCGATCGACCCCGCGCTTCGGGAGAATCCGCGGGGCATGTGGCGCTTGGCCAGCTACCCGCGCTGCGACGGCCGGTCCGGCGGTGGAGGCGCGGGAGGGGGCGTTTTGGGGTTACTTTTCGGCGGCGTCGACCAGCTTCGAGCGTCGAGAACGCCAACGGTCTGCAACCACGCCGGCTCACTTTGGGGATTTCGTTCGATGCGCATTCCGAGGCTGCGCATGACGGCGATGGAAGCGCCGTTGGTGTGCTCGGTGACGGCCACGATCCGGTCGATGCCCAATGACTCGAACGCATAGTCGATCATCGCGCGCGCCGCCTCGGATGCGTATCCGTGGCCGCGCTCATCCGGGTGAGTGGCCCAGTAAAGACCCAGCTCGAGCTGGTTCTTGGTCGCCTTGCCGCCGATGCCCGGAATGAGCCCGAACGGCGCGATGCAGGGCACGAAGCCGACCGAGCCCAGGAGTCGCCCGTCAGCCTTGAGCGTGATCGCGCGATCGAAGAGCGGCGGTTGTTGGAGGCGATCGGTCACCCGGTTGGCGATCTCGCAATAGGTGAGATGTTCAATCGCCACGGCGTCGTCGGCCGCTGGCGCGGGGCCGAGGTGTCGAAACGCACGCAAATCACCGGTTGTAAAGGCACGGATGAGCAACCGCCGTGTCTCCAGATCGCGCATGCCAGGCAATCATAACCCTGGGTCACGCTGGTTCGCCAGCACGCCCCGGCCCAGTTCCCTCGCGGGACACCAACACAAAGCTCCGATGCGCCCCGCAGAGCAGGGCGCATCGGGCGTTGCGTCGTTACTCTAGACCGGCCGCACGTTGGCGGCCTGAAGACCTTTCGGTCCCTTCGTTACGTCAAATTCGACCTTCTGCCCCTCTTGCAAGGAACGGAAGCCATCGGCGTTGATCGCCGAATGGTGGCAAAATACGTCTTCGCCCCCGCCGTCCTGAGTAATGAAGCCAAAGCCCTTCGAGTCGTTGAACCACTTCACAGTGCCGCTTGCCATATCTACACTCTTTTCGCGAAATTCGAGCGGCGACATGCCGTTCGTAGCCAGCCCTACCAGCGCTGGGCGGAGCCAACCTACCCGAATTTTATCGCGAATGCGACTACTACGAAGAAAAGCGCCTCGAGCCCTTGAAAAGGCGAGGTTTATTCTTCTTTTGCGATCGCGTTGTGGGTGGCCTGGATCCAGTCTTCGATGGCTTCCGAGCTCGGACGGTCGAAGTGAACCCGGCCTGCGGCGACTTCGCGAAGACTCGTCACATTGGGACGATTCCCCGAGCGAACGAGCGCGGGGGACCCCTTCATGATCTGGCGGGCGCGTCTCGACGCAAGAATCACCAGAGCGAAGCGGTTGTCTTCTCGATCGATACAGTCTTCCACCGTTACACGAGCCATGACGTCACACCCTTCTCGAACCCACGAAACTGCGGGCTGAACCGTTCGACACGCGACGCGCCGAGGACCGGTACCTTACGCTAGATCGGTCTCGCTCGCCACGAGTCTTCTCCAAAAGCCCGAGGATCGCCGCAGTTTACCGGCGATCGGTGCCGTGGCCCGTCTTGCTTACGACCTCAAGTGTGCCATAGTCCACGCATTCGGCGCGGCGGGCCTGGTGACGTAGCCTCGATGTCCAGCTACAGACCATGCACAGGCCGACCCAAAGCGAAATGGCTGCGAGGGGTGTGCTCGACCTCGCCCGCGAGGTCCGGATTCACCTCCACGATGCGCGAATCCTTTTCGGAACCATCGTCTCGGTCGCCAATCGCGATGCTCGCCACTTCTTGATTCGTCCCTGGGGGCTGCGTGTCCCGATGGCGATCGATTACGAGGCCGTCTCCCACGCCGTTCCCGTCAAGCTCATGGTCTGGAAGAAGCAGCGCGACATCTCCGCTGCGCAGCGGGCCGGAGATTTTTCGGGGGCCAGCTTGAAGCCACCCCCGTCAGGTCCCCTCCGAACCGTCGGTCCGCTCGCCCTCGAAACCAGCGTGGTGACGACGACGGCCAACGACAATCAGATTCCGTCCGACGAACCGATCGTCCCGATTCTGGGCGACGAACCGGTCCCCACCGAACCTTAGTACGACGGCGGCAGTCGTATCGCCTGCGCAGCGCTTCGGCGATCGCGGTACACCGGATCGTCTGGTCGTCGCCAGGCTCGCGCTCGCGAATGGACCGAGGTATGCTCGATCGAAAGACGACTATGTCCAACTTCCGAAAGCAAAGCGCCGCGGCGCTGCGATTCGCAGAACGACGCCAGCGCGAAGACGAGGCACCCCGCCTCAGCACGGCGATTCCCCAGCTTCAAAAGCTTTGCTTCGCGATCGAAGAGCGGTCAGATGCCAACCGCGCCAGTGGCCCCAAGCACGTACGCCACATCGTGGTCGCCAGCGCCCCCGCGCTCTTCTTCGTTCCTTGCGGCGACCCTCGGTGCGTCGACGGCGGCCACGATGTCACCGGTCCGATCATGCAGGCGCTTCTGTCGGGCCAAAAGACGTTTCAGGGACAGGACACCTGCTACGGCTCGCTCGGGCCGAGTCAGTGTGCCCGCGTGCTTCACTACGACGCGACGGCAGAGTACGGCAGCTGACCCAATCGCCGGCCCCGCGTGCGACTTTCGGCGACGAGATAGCCCTGGCGCTTCGTCCTGGCGTGGCGTAGGGTACCGCTCCGCGCCAAAGCCGCGCCTACGGTTCAGCCGCTCACGCCGCTCGTTGCTTGTCCAGGAGATCTGCGGGGTGCTGTTCACCTGCCAGGTTCTCCGAATGAACGACCAACGCATCGTCTACTTCCGCAAAGCGCTCCAGGCGCTCTTGGAGTCCCTCGACGCGACGGCCAGGATCTCGCGCTGGGATGGTACCGAGAGCGCCCCCGAGCCTCTGCAGCAGAGTGCCGCCCAGCTCGGCGAGCGCCTGGGAGTGGCCAACCGACTGGCGTCGGGCAAATTCGTGGGCGCGCAGCAAGTCGTGGCTTCGCTCAATGGAATGAGCGAAGCCATTCGTCGTCTCGATGCGGCCTATGTTCAGTATCGATATCGAATCGACGCCAAGCCCGCGGAGGCCGACGAGGCAGCCGTCGCGCTCGACGCCGAAATCGGCAGTGTGAAAGAAGAAGCCGAACGCTGGAGTTGAGCGAGCTTCGGTTCGCTCGAACAAGCGGACCTTGGGGCGTACCATCGAATGGATAGTTTTCGAAGGCAGGGGGCGGGTGCCCAGCGTTTTGCAGAAAGGCGCCTTCGCGAAGACGAAGCGCCGAGGCTTGCCACTGCGGTGCCGGATCTCGTCAGCCTGTCGCTGGCCATCGCCGACGGGTCCGACAGCACGTTCGCGCAACCGAAGCACGTGCGCCGCGTCGTCGTTGCAAACGCGCCGGCTCTGTTCGTGATTGGCTGCAGCGATCCGAACTGTCAGGAAGGCGGGCATGACGTCACCCATCCCATCATGCAGGCGCTCACCAGGCGCCAAACCGCATT
>JBBSDY010000255.1:0-6164 GCA_038240245.1 Polyangiales bacterium | reverse complement strand
GCGAACGTCGAGATCAAAAGAATCGACGCCGCGGCCGCGAGCCCCCAGAGCTCAGCGAAGCTCTTCGAGACGGGTCCGAGCACGTTCCGCATACGCCGATTTGGGGTACGCGGTGACGAGGGCGGACCAGGCGCCCTTTTCTTCAGCCTGGCGATGGAGGCGTCCGAGAGCGAGTGCACGCCCGATGAGTGCCTCTTCGCGCAAAGCGCCGTGCGTGGGGTTGGCAAGGTAGCTGTCGAATTGTACGAGGGCTCCACGCGCATCGCCAAGTCGGTCGAGCATGAGGCGCCCCAGCGTCACCCGGGAGACGATCTCTTCGGCAGAGCCAGGAAACGACGACTGCAGATCGCGGTAGGTGTGGGCAGCCTCGTTGACGTCGCCGCTGCGCCGGGCAAGGTTCGCGCGCGCGAAGAGCTCGGCCGCGGTGGCCTGCGGCTCGGCTGCGCGCGGGCGCTCGACCGAAGGGGGCGCCGCGCGCGAGGGCGCCAGTCGAGCGGGCTCTTCGCCCGTCGTGGGTTTGACCGTGTCGAAGGCGTCGGGCGGTGCAAGGGCTGGCGCCTCGGGCGGCTTTGGGCTGGTGCTCCCAGCGTTATCAGAGGCGATGCCTTGCTCGACGTTTCGGGCGAGCACGCGGTTGTAGGCGCGACGCGCGAAGGTGGCTCCCGCCGTCAGCGTCGCCAGCAGGATCACCGCGGCAGCGGCGAGCAGAACGACGCGCGACGGACGCCGGCGAACACGTCCGCCCTGGCGTGACAACATGCTTCCCTGGAGCGCACGGGCAGCTCCGGCGCGAACACGTGCCACGAGCGCATCATCGCCGGGCAAGGTGGCCGCACCCTCGCCGCAGTCGCGTGCGAGGGTGTACTCGTAGCGGCAAGCTTGGCAGCTCTCGAGGTGAGCGTGCAAACGCTGCGCCTCTTGCGACGAGGCCTGGCCACTACGCACCCGATCAAAGAGGTCTTCTGGATGAAGATCGACGCGATTCATGATTCGTCCTCCCACAGCTCTGCCCACCTGGGGTCTGCTTCGATGCGATTGCGTAGCGCGTCCTTGGCGAGCCGGAGCCGGCTTCGCACGGTGTTGATGGGCGCGGTGCTGATCGCGGCAATTTCTTCGATCGAGTAGCCGAGGGCGAGCCGCAGCACCATGGCCTCGGCCTGCGCCTCGGGAAGCTCGCCGAGCAAAGTTCGCATGAGCGTTCGGCGGCGATCGGAAATGGTGGCCTCGCGCGGCGAAGATGGCTCGGTGGTCAGGGGGTGCTCGTTGCGCCAGAAGAGCTCGAGCCATCCGGTAACCGAGCGCGACCGGCGGCGCACCGCGGTGGTTCGCCGCGCTGCGATGCGAATCGCAAAGTGAAGCAGCGTGCACTCGCCGCGAAACGACGGCAGCGCATCGATGACGGCGATGAGAACCTCTTGGACGAGGTCTTCGACGTCGGGGTTGCGCGGACCCATGAGCGCACGAACGGCGTGCAAGAGGGGCGACGCGAGCCCCGCGAGGAGTGTGTCGACGGCAGCGGCGTCACCCTCCTGAGCCGCCCGAATGATCGGCGTCAGCCGGCCAAGGTCGGTGGGATCGGCGAAGCCCGTACGTGGGGGCGGCGCGGCGAGAGGTAAAAGCGAAGCCTTTTGCCGTTCTCGCTGCATCAGGCCCCTCTAGTGGCAACCATCTCTGAAAAAAGGTCAATGTCAACGGACGCTCGAGCGATGGCGGCTTGCCGGGAGCCTGCGTTCGCGTCGACTTTTACCGTCGACCTGCGCGACTGTTCACCCCTGGCGCGCAGTTAGGGGGCTCCTGACGGGGTCAACGCTGGCGTCGGTCGCTGGCCGTCATTTGCCAGGGAAGTTGTCTCGGGGACGCCAAGGCCGCAGAATCGGGCGATGTGCGGAATCGTCGGATACGTTGGGCCTCGACAGGCTACCCCCATCTTGATCGACGGCCTGAGACGACTCGAGTACCGGGGCTACGACTCGGCGGGGCTCGCGGTTCACGACGGCAAGGCTATCGAAGTGGTGCGGGCCGTCGGAAAGCTCGCGCACCTCGACGAGGCGCTCGCCAAGAGGCCCTTGCCCGGCTCCACGGGGATTGGTCACACGAGGTGGGCCACCCACGGCAGACCGAGCGAGCACAATGCGCACCCGCACTCGGCCGGTGACGTCGCGGTCGTTCACAACGGGATCATCGAGAACCATGTCGCCCTACGCCGCGCGCTCGAGGCGGACGGGGTGCGATTCTCTTCGGACACCGACACCGAGATCGTGGCCCACCTGGTCGACCGCGCGCTCGGCGCCGGCTCGCCGACACTCTTTCTCGCTGTCCGGCGCGCGCTCGAGCAAGTGCACGGTGCCTACGCCATCGCGGTGATCTCGCGCGCCGCTCCCGATCGCCTGGTGGTGGCCAAGAGCGCGTCGCCGCTGGTCATCGGCCTGGGCGACGGCGAAACGCTGTGCGGAAGCGACATCCCGGCGATCCTGGGGCACACCCGCAACATGCTGTTCCTCGAGGACGGCGAGATGGCCGAGCTCTCGGCGGGCGGCGCACGCGTCGAGACCATCGGCGGCGAGAAGGTCGCTCGCCAGCCCAAGCGCATCGACTGGAGCCCGGTCATGGCCGAGCGCGGCGGCTACAAGCACTTCATGTTGAAGGAGATCTACGAGCAGCCGCGCGCCATCGAGGACACGCTGCGCGGCCGCATCGATCTGCAGTCCGCCGATGTCGTCGCCGGTGAGATCGGCTTGCCGCCCGAGCTCATCAAGGGCATCGAGCGCGTGTACTTCATCGCGTGCGGGACCAGCCACTACGCGACGATGGCGGGACGGCACTGGATGGAGCAGCTCGCGCGCGTGCAAGCCGTCGCCGAGCTCGGCAGCGAGGTCCGTTACCGCAGCCCGGTGTTCGGGCCCAACGATCTGGTGGTCGCCGTGAGCCAGTCCGGCGAGACGGCCGACACCCTGGCCGCCGTGAAAGCCGCCAAGGCGAGCGGAGCCAAGGTCCTCGCGCTCTGCAACGTGCTCGACAGCGCGATCCCTCGCATGGCCGACGGCGCGCTCTACACCCACGCCGGGCCCGAGATCGGCGTCGCCTCGACCAAGTGCTTCACCGCCCAGCTCGCGGCGTTGCTCCTCTTGGCGGTCTACGTCGGACGTTGCCGCGGCACGCTGTCCGTCGAGCGAGCCCGCACTGTTTTGCAATCGCTCGTCGAGGTCTCGGGAGCCATGCGCACCGTTCTCGAGCAGGCGCAGCGGGTGCTCGCCATCGCACGTCGCTACCACACCGCGCGCGACACTCTTTTCTTGGGGCGCGGTCTCGGCTTCCCCATCGCCCTCGAGGGCGCCCTCAAGCTCAAAGAGATCGCCTACATCCACGCCGAAGGCTACGCCGCGGGAGAGATGAAGCACGGACCCATCGCCCTCATCGACGAAGCGATGCCCGTGGTCGTCGTCGTTCCGCGCGACTCTCACTACGAGAAGACTCTGTCCAACGTCGAAGAGGTGCGCGCGCGCGAGGGACAGGTCATCGCCGTCGCCACCGAGGGCGATCACGAGATCGAGCGCGTCGCGCAGCACATCGTGTGGATCCCCAAGGTCGACGAATGCGTTCTGCCGCTGCTCACCGTCTTGCCGCTGCAGCTACTCGCATATTACATCGCCGATCTGAAGGGTACCGACGTCGATCAGCCGCGCAACCTGGCCAAGACGGTGACGGTCGAGTAACGGCGTCAATCGCACGCTCGACGACGCAACGCCTTCACGCCGGCACGCTCAGCACGCGAACGCGCGTCACGCGGCGGCGGGCGATGTGCATCACCTCGACGTTCATGGCTCCGAAGGTGACCTTGTCGCCGACACGGGGCAGCCGCTTGAGACGCGCCATCACCACCGCTCCCACCGATTCGCTCCGTTCGGAGTCCTCGGATTCGACGCCGATGGAAGCGAGCTCGGCGAGGGTCACCCGGCCGTCCACCTCCCAGACGTTCCCCTTCTTTTCGATGCGCGCCGCCTCGTCGTCGAGCTCGTCGCGGATCTCGCCGACGATCTCTTCGAGCAGATCCTCCATGGTGACGATCCCGCTTGTGCCGCCGTACTCGTCGACCACCACCGCGAACGGGGTGTGGGTGTGCTGCATGCTCGAGAGCACATCGACCAGCCCTTGTGTCTCGGGTACGAAGAGCGCCTCGCGCCGGATCGATCGCAGATCGGGCATCTGGCCCGCCTTGGAATCGAACACCAGATCTTTCGCGTATAGATAGCCAACCACATCGTCGAGCGAGTCGCCCTTGTGCAAGAGGACACGAGAATATTGCTGCTGGCGCACGTACTCGATGGCCTCCTCGCCGTTGGTCTCCACGGGGAGCGATGCCACGTCGACCCGCGGGATCATCACCATCTTCGCGGTGCGGCCAGAAAAACGCATAACCCTGCGCAAGATGTCCTGTTTCTTCTCGCCGCGAGGCTGCCTGGCGACGTTGGCTGCAAGGATGCCGAGGATCTCGTCCTCGGACAGCGCTGCCTCGCC
Organism: Polyangiales bacterium; assembly: GCA_038240245.1. Classification (GTDB taxonomy): domain Bacteria; phylum Myxococcota_A; class Polyangia; order Polyangiales; family Polyangiaceae; genus DASWDH01. The sequence continues at coordinate 1,649 of JBBSDY010000255.1, read as the reverse complement.
ATAGGCGTCGAAGGGCAGGCCAATCGTCCTTAGCACCGCGCGTGACGCGAGATCGAGCACCCACAGGCCGGGCCAAAGCAGATAGTAGGCCGCCCGCAAGAGCGGCGCGGAGATGATCGCCGCCTGCCTCGAGCGCTGGATCGCCACGAGCTTCGGAATCAGCTCCCCGAACAAGACGTGAAACAGGGTGAGGATCGAGAACGCCACCGCCACCACGACAAGGCGGCCCGTCGAGCCGAGCTCGCGGCCCGTGATCGAATGCACGAAACCGTTGCCGAGCTCGGCCATCGCGGGCTCGCCAATCCATCCGAGGCCCAGGCTGCAAAGCGTGATGGCTACCTGGGTCACCCCCAGGTAGCGGTCGAGGCGCTGGACCGCATCGTCGAGCAGCACCTCGCGCCAACCCTTGGGCTTCTTCGACACTCCGCGCGTGGCGCGCAGCTTGACCAGCGAAAATTCGGCAGCCACGAAAATGCCATTGAGAATGATGAAGAGAGCCGAGATCCCGAGGCCGAGCATCGGTCAGACCTTCTCGACGCCGGTCTTGCCGAGCAGGCCCGCGGGCTTGAGCAAGAGAACGAGGATGAGAACGACGAAGATGAGGACGTCTTGCCCGCCCGAGTAGTCGCTCAGCTTGACGAGCTCGCCAATCACGCCGATGAGCCCGCCGCCGAGAAGCGCGCCGGGGATGCTGCCGATGCCGCCCAGGACCGCAGCGACGAAGGCGCGCGTGCCGATGACCACGCCCATCGTCGGATAGACCTGAGATTGGTCGAGGCAATAGAGCACCGCGCCCAGGGCCGCCAGCGACGAGCCGATGGCGAAGGTGATCGCAATGACTCTGCCCGTGCGGATCCCCATGAGCCGGGCCGCCTCGACGTTGGCCGACAGGGCGCGCATGGCCTTGCCCACCCAGGTCTTGTGGACCAGAAGCTGTAGGCCCGTCATCACCAGAACCGCCACCACGAAGATGACGATGCGGGTGTGGCTGAAGAGCTGCGGGTACGAGCGATAGCGCGCAGTAAAGAGAAGCTGCGCGAGGTTTTGTAGCAGCACCGACATTCCCAGCGCAGTCACCAGCGGCGTGATGCGCGTGTTGCCACCTCGCGTCGCCTGCCCTCCCTGTGCGCCGGCACGTCCGCGCAGAGGCCGGTAGGCCACCCGTTCGACGAAGATGCCGAGCGCCGAGGCGGCCATCATGGCGGCCAAGGTGCCGAAGGTGGCCGCCACGACCGGATGCTCGGGCCCGCCGAGCCAGCTCATGAAAAAGAACCCCGCGTAGGCACCCATCATGAACACTTCGCTGTGCGCGAAGTTGATGAGCTTGAGCACGCCGTACACCATGGTGTACCCGAGGGCGACGAGCGCAATCATCGCCCCCTGGGCAAGCCCCGTGAGAAGCGCCCCCGAGAGAGCCCCCAACATTCGTCGACCTCGCTAACCCCCCGCAACCGTCGAGCTGTAGGTGAACTTGCCACCTTTGATCTGAACGACGACGACGGGCTTCTGGGCATTGCGGTTCGAGTCGAGGTTGATGGTGCCGGTGGCTCCTTGAAAGCCCTTGGTAGCGGCGATGGCATCCTTGATGAGATCGGGGGCGAGCCCGGTGGCGCGGGTCATCGCGTCGTAGAGCAAGCGCGCGGCATCGT
>JBBSDY010000254.1:0-6165 GCA_038240245.1 Polyangiales bacterium | reverse complement strand
ATCTCCGTCGCTGCTCCCGGAGCCAGCCTGACGATGGAGGTTCCTTCCAACTACGGCCAGGTCTTCGTCTCCCCGCCTCCCACCGGGATTTGAGGCATCACTTTCGCAGCGTGTGGTTGAACAAGGCCATGGTGCGCTGCCACGCGAGCTTGGCGGAAGGCTCGTCGTAGCGCGGCGTGGTGTCGTTGTTGAATCCGTGCTGGGTGCCGGGGTACTTGAACACTTCGAACTTGACGCCGGCGCTCTTGAGGGCCGCCTCGTACGCGGGCCACGCGCCGTTGATGCGGTCATCCTGCTCCGCCAGGTGCACGAGCAGGTGGGCTTTGACCTGCGGCGCGGCCTCGGGAGGCGGCGGGCTGCCGTAGAACGGAACCGCGGCGATGAGCTGCGGCAGGCGCGTCGCGAGCATGTGCGCAATCCCGCCGCCATAGCAGAAGCCCACCGTACCGAGCTTGCCGTTGCCTTCGGGGTGATGCAGAAGAAAGCCCGCGCTGGCTACGAAGTCCTCGCGCGTTTTGGTTTGATCGAGCTTCGCGAATAGCTCGCGGGCCTTGTCCTCGTCGCCCGGGTAGCCACCCAGCGGAAAGAGGCCGTCCGGAGCGAAAGCGATGAACTTCTCGAGGGCGATGCGCCTCGTGATGTCTTCGATGTGCGGATTCAGCCCGCGATTTTCGTGGACCACCAGGATGAGCGGAAGCTTGCCAGCGGGCTTGACGGGGCGAACCAGGTAGCCGCGCACCTTGCCATAGCCCTGCGGTGATTCGATCTCGAGGTACTCGGTCTTGAGACGAGGATCCGCGGGTGCGATCTGCTGCGCTTCTGCAAACCGTGGGCTCAGCGCTTCGAGCAAGCCCGCCGCTGTGACACCCGCTACGGCAACTTTGGCCGCAGCATCGAGAAAGCCGCGGCGATCGATCTGGCCATGGACGTAGGCATCGAAGAGACGAAGGACCTCCGGGTCGAAGTCGCTCGCCTTTCGGCGAGACGCCGGTCCCGTCGAGTTGGATCGGTTACGAGCGGTGCTCGTCTTGTCGTCGCGATTCATCATGGAGACAACCTTACCCTCGCCTCACCTCTCGGTCCAAGGTCCGGGTGGTGCCAGAACGCACCGCTAACTCTTTTGGCCGTGACACATCGCGCAGTAGATTGAGGGCATGGGTACATGGACGACGATTTGAAGACGCTCACCCACGAGCAATTGATCGCCGAGGTGAAACGTCTGCGGGCCGGAATTCGCGAGCACCGTGACAGCACCCGCCACGAGCTCTGCTGGTATCACCCCAAGCTTTGGGGCCTGCTGCCAGAGCCTTCCGATCCGCAGCCGGTGGTGCCCGAGTGGCCGCAATTCTTGCGCGGCTGTGTCAGCTACCGCCAGTCCCTCGACGACCAGCTTCCGACCGCCTTACGTTCGCGCGAAGAATTCGAAAAGCTGAAGAAGTAGAGCGGAGCGCCGCGCCGTAGAGCGCGTCACTCGAGCAGCTGCTGCAGCTTTCCGAGCGCCCTTTTCCAAGCTGCTCGTTCCAGCGCGACATCTGCCTTCTTGGCGAGCTTGCTCACCTGCATGGCGATCTGGGCCCTGCCTGCGCCCTTGGCGTAGAAGCCGATCTCGAGCCGCTGGCGCCTTTTTTGTCATCGCTGGTCTCGGTCTCGAACATGCCTGAAGAGCGATGCCTTGTGACCGGCGTCCATTGGGAATCAAACCCGCGCACCTCCTTCGCGTCGTCTCTCGTCGGGAGCGTTACACGTCGGGCTTTTGGTGCGCATCGATGAGCTCGGCGAGCTCGACGTTCCCCGCGTGATGCGCCCACCCTGAAGGCGTCGCGCGGTAAGCTCGGTCGCGCAGCGCCGGATCGGCACCGTGCGCGAGAAGATAAAGCACGGCGTCTTTTTCGCCGCTGTTGGCGGCAGCGTGCAGCGCGGTGATCCCGTCGGCCGGCGCATGCTGCCCTCCGGCCGCGCGATCACCGTTGACGTCGACGCCCCGCTCGATCAACGTCGCCATGGCGCCCATCTGCCCGAGCTTGGCAGCGACAATCAGGGCTTCGGTGGCCAGGGACCGCTGATCGTCGAGATCGCGTTCGATGAGGTCGACGCGCCCGGCCGCTGTCGCGAACACGATGTTCTTGATCGTTGCGCCAGCTTCGACGAGCGCCTTCACGCCCAGCCGCGACCGCGCGTCGATGGCGCCCATCATCGGGCCGCCCGTGCCGTCGACACCATCGACCTTCGCTCCGCCACGCGCCAGGACGCGCACGATCTCACCCGTGAGGCCAGCGCGCTCGGGGAATGTGCTGGTGACGGTCAACATCAGCGTCGTGGAGCCACCGCCATACATGGCGCAATCCGCGTCCACTTCCGCACCGCGCTCGAGCAAGAGCGCAGCGATAGCCGGGGCGTTGGGCGGCGTCTGTTGTCGTTCGACCCCGTTGGCCGCGACATAGTGCAAGAGCGTTGCACGATGAGAGCGCGGCGAGCGTGCCCGCACGAGGCCGGGCCTTGCATCGAGCAGCCCGCGAAGCTCGTCGAGGCTCCCATCGATCACCGCCTTGACCGCCCGCTCGAAGACCACGTTTTGCTCGTTCAGCTCGTCGTCCGGGGCGGGTTCCTCGAAGGGCGCAAGGCCGCGGAAGTTGCGCGCCTCGGAGGAGGCACCTGCTGCACGCAGTGCGGAGATGGTTTCCGGATTGCCCGCCGCGACCGCGAGGTGAAGCGGCGTCTCACCGTGGTTGTCCGCCACGTTGGGATCGAGGCCCGCGTCGATCAACAAGGGCACCGCAGCGTGCAGCCCATTGCGGATGGCCCAGCACAGCATGAGATGATCGGTGGGCCGATATTGACTCTTGAGGCCGGGTGTCGCGAGGAGCAGGCGCTGCGCGCTCTCTCGGTCCAGCCCGACGCTGGCCGCGATCAAGCGATCGACATCGCCGAGCTCGACGTCGCTGGCGCCTTGGTTTCGTAGCAAGTCGATGGCCACCCGATGACCGGTGCGCACGGCGATCGCATAAGCCATGCGCCCGTCCCGATCGGGAACCGAGATGTCGACTCCCGCTTCGAGCAAGACCTCGAGCATGTTCGCGTCGCGACGAAGAAGGATGGCGGCGTGCAGGCAGCTCCCGTGCTGGCCCCAGGCGCGCCCGGCGTGATCGGGCAATGCGCCGTAGGCGAGGAGGAGCGTGGCCATCTCGGCGTTGTCGTGCTCGATGGCGAGCTCGAGCGCCTCGCGAACGTGCCACGGTGGAGGCTTGGCTTCGAGCACGCGCGCCACGCAGGCGATGCTTCCCCCCACGACGGCATCGGTCAGGGGCAAGATCGGACCGGCTGCCCCTCCCGTCGGCTGCAGGTTCGCCTTGGCGTCGATCAAGAGGCCGGCGAGGTCGGCGCTCGCGACGTCGCGGACAGCGGCCTGGAGCACGGACCGAAACCCGCCCGGCGATTCATTGCTTTCGATCTCCTCGTTGGGATTCGCACCGAGCTCCAGCAGCCGCGAAGCAACGAGCACACGCGAGGCCACGATCGCCGGATCGCTGCGCCCGTAGAGCGCCGAGCAGGTGTAAAACAGCGGTGTCCACTGGCGCTTGCCGCCGCGCTGGCTGGCCAGCGAATTGTCGGCGGCGAGCAAGGAGAGCGCCGCCTCCGAGTCGCCCAGGGCGGCGGCCACGTGGATCGATCGACTTGCTGCGGCGGGATCGACATCGAGGAGCGCTCGAACAGTGGACGCGTTGCCCGCGAGAGCGGCGACGAGTAAGATTTCGAGTCCCTCATCGATGGCCAGGCGAGAGTCATCGATGTCGTGATTCATGCGCGGCCAGTCCTCAGGGCCCGAGCCTACGGAGGACCAACCCACGGCACAAGGGTCTTTCGGCTCGCGTGTCGCATGGCGCGGGCTCCGCGCTTTTCGTCAATTGAGAAGCTGAATCGCCGGTTCAGTCGGCTTTCGCGCGCGCTTTTGCTGGTACATGTGGGCGTCGGCACGCTGCAAGAGATCGCTGATCGTGCCGTCCGCGGCCAAGACATAGGGCGTTACGCCGATGCTGAGCTGCAAGACGAACTGACGGTTCGGCGTGGCGTTCATGCGATCCAAATGCATCTGGAGCCGTGCCAGTATCGCGGCCGAGTTTGCCATTTTTGCCTTGGCGGCGAGCACGGCGAACTCATCCCCGCCGAGTCGTGACACACAGTCGCCGTCGCGGAATGTCGCGCGCAGAATGGAGGCGGTCTCGACGAGCGCCCGATCGCCCGCCGCGTGCCCAAGGCCGTCATTGATGCCTTTCATTCCGTCGAGATCGATGAAGAAAAGGAGCGCACCAGTCCCGAAGCGGCGCGCGGCAGCGAGCACATCTTCACCGCGAACGAGCAAAGCGCGTCGGTTGAGAAGCCCGGTCAGCTCGTCGACGCTGGCCAGCGTGCGCTCCCGCTCCGTTTCGTTGAGAAAGCGTGCGCACAACCAGACGAGCGTCGTAAAGCTGAGCGTTTCGGCGACGGCCATGATGGCGGCGAGGAAGGCGGGATCATACAGCCCCGATCGATATCCGGTCAGCGTGAGCAGTCCAATGACCACTGGAATAGCCAGTGCCGCAGGCAACAGTCGCTGCGTGACGACCCGCCCCGGGCCCGGCGTCGTCAGCTCGGCGATCCATCCCTTGTCCGCACCCAGGGCAATGATGCCGATGGACAGCGCAACGAAGGCGAGCATCGTATGAATGGCCATGCGCGTCAGCGAGAAGAGCCCGACCAACACGTGCGCCCCGTAGAGGTAGCCGATCAAGGCAATCATGACGATGAGCAGAGCGGCAACGGTGAGCGCCTGGGCCGTGCGCCATGCGCGTTCGGAGCGGCGACCGATCACGTGCAGAGCGATCCCGCTCAGCACGAATGCGACGGCCGTGTTGGGCGCCATCCGGCCGGGGTGCGACGTCCCGGCGCCGACCCAATGCTCGACAACGAGCAGCTCGTCGATCCCGAGGTTGCAGCCGACGACGTACTCCACCAGCGTCATCGTCGCGCTGGCTGCCACGGTGATCGCGCAGGCCGAGGCGATCCCGTCGCGCCACACCCGCCTCGAGCGCAGGCGCAAGAACAGGGCAATGCCCGCGAGCAAAAAGCAGATGGCGGTATTGACCTTCTGCGAAACGGCACCCCGCGACCACGTGACGAGCAGCGGATAGTGAAAAGCCCATCCAATCAGGACACTTGCGCCGATCGCGGAGGCCACCATCGCGCACGTGGTCACCGCCGCATTTCGAGTCGGCCGTCGCATGGCAACCCCTACCAACGGCCCCCCCGACCGAATCTTGACCTCGACCCGGCAAGGAGTCCCGATCCAACAGTTCGCGAATCCACTAGGATGGCGTGGTGAAGTCCCCGGTCGAAACGGTCGTGCTCGCTGCGAACCAGGCTTTCTACGATGCGTTCGCAAGCGCCGATAGCGAGGCCATGGCGCGGCTGTGGGCCCGCGAGCACGTCGTCGCGTGCATTCACCCCGGGTGGATCGCTCTGCACGGTCGCGACGCCGTGATCGGGAGCTGGCGGGCGATTCTGGGATCACCCGAGCCGCCCACGGTCCATGCTTCGGACGCTGCCGCCGTGATCATCGGAGAGGCGGCCTTCGTGACGTGCATCGAGCACATCGGTGCAGCCGAGCTTGCGACCACCAACGTGTTCGCCCTCGAGCAAGGCGAATGGCGCATGGTGCACCACCATGCTGGTCAGATGAGCACCGAGAGGCCGCGCCCTAGGACTCCGGTCCGACCGCTCAACTGACGGGGCCTGGATCTAGTGGCACTTGAGCGAGGCCGTGGCCCAGTCGACGTGGTCCTGGTGGCGATCGTCGCCGCCGTTGTCGACGAAGAGTGACAGCTCGCTCTTACCCGTCACGTCCACGCTCAACGACTTGGCGGGCATCTTGCCCTTCATGACGCCGCTATCGAAGAGCTTAGCGCCGTCGGCCCAAACCTGGAACACGACCGAGCCGAGGTTGCCTGCTTCGTCGTCGACGCCCACTTCCGAAGTGAACGAGGTGCACGCACCCGCCAGGCGATACGTGACGAGCGACGCGGCGTGAACGCCAAGACCCTTGTCGTAGTGTTTGCCGTTGATGGATAGCGGCGTGCCGTCCTTGGCCGTTCGCTCCTTGTTGCTGAGATCGCGCTCGGCTGGGCCCACGCT
>JBBSDY010000253.1:0-6175 GCA_038240245.1 Polyangiales bacterium | reverse complement strand
GCCCGCCCCCCCACCTGCCGCACTGCCGAGCTCGCTCCGAACCAGACGCGGGACACGGTGCGTCAGGGACATGCTCACCGACCGGCCCCCTCTACCGCCCCCTCTACCCCCCCTCCGCCTCAATCTCGAGCAACTCTCTCCCGCTAATCCCCAACAAATACAAAATCGCATCCAACCCCGCCCCCGAGATCGCCGTATCAGCCGCCTCGCGCAGCTTGGTCTTGGCGTGAAAAGCAATCCCAAGCCCCGCACGCTCCAGCATCAACAGATCGTTGGCACCGTCCCCAACCGCAATGACCTGATCGAGAAGAACGCCCTCGGCCTGCGCAATGGTCTCGAGCAGCTCGGCCTTGCGCTGCCCGTTGACGATGGGACCCACGACGCGACCGGTGAGCTTGCCATCGGCGACCTCGAGCGTATTGGAATACGCATAGTCGATGCCCAGGCGTCGCTTGAGTGCCTCGGTGGCCACCGAAAATCCGCCGCTGATGACCGCGATGCGGTAGCCAAGACGCTTGAGCGTTCGAATCAACGTCTCGGCGCCATCGTTCAAGGGAAGCTCGGCGGCAATGCCGTGCAGCACCTTGATGGGCAATCCCTTGAGCAGCAGCACACGCTGCCGAAGCGACTCGTCGTAGTCCATCTCGCCGGTCATGGCGCGCTCGGTGATCTTCGCGACCTCGGCCGCGACGCCGGCGTGACGCGCGAGCTCGTCGATGACCTCGATGCGAATCAAGGTCGAATCCATGTCCATCACGACGAGTCGCTTGGACCTGCGGTAAAGACTCTCGCGTTGGAGCGCAACGTCGAACGAGTGGCGCATCGCGGCAGCCAGAAGTGCCCGGCGCAGCTCGAGGGGATCGCGCAGCGCGGGGACCTGGCAGTGCACCTCGACCGAGGCGAGCGATCCCTCGGACAGGCGGGAGATCTTCTCGATGTTGGCGCCCTCACCCGCCAATGTGGCAGCGATGGCGTGGATGTGCTCGGCGCCGAGGGAGCGCCCGATGGCCGTGATGACGTAGCGCTGTCCCCCCAGAGGCCGAGACGCCGGAGTCTCGTCGACGGGCTTGAAATCGAGGCTGAGGCCAAGCTCCTTGGCGGCGAACAGGAGGTCTTTCAACATCTCGCGTTCGGGAATTCCTACCAGAAGGCAAAGGGTTAGCTGCCCATGCACGACGACCTGCTCGATATCGTGCAAGACGGCGCCCTGCTCGGCGAGGATGGCGGTGAGCGCCGCCGTGATGCCGGTCTGATCGTGACCGGTGACGGTGATGAGGATGCGGTTGCCGGTGGGGGCCAAAGCGTGGCCTCTTTACCACAATCAGAACTTCGCGAGGCCGGCCAGGCCCCGAACCGTGCCTGGTGGTACAGAACGCACATGCCTGGCGCTCGAAACACGCCCTGCGAATCCATTGTAAACTGCCGGATAGTCCGATCCGGATCACATTATTTTCCCTTCGCTTTTCGGGCTTTTACCGTTGGCAGGGGTAGGTGCTCACGTGCTAAAAAAAGGTATGCGCGAACGGGACCGTGTGTGGCCCCTCAGACTGGTTCTTCCTGCGAGCGATCGCGTGGAAGATGACGACGCCGAGCACGCGGCGCGCCAGCGGCGATTTCGCGCGGTCGTCGCCGAGCAGGTGAGCTTCGTCGGCAGAATGTTGCGTCGTCTCGGCGTTCCCGATGCCGACGTCGACGACGCAGCGCAAGAGGTGTTCTTCGCGCTGCACCGCAAGCTCGACAACGTGCCCGCCGGCAAGGAGCGCGCGTTTTTGCTTGGCGCCTCGTCGCACCAGGCGCGTCACATGGGTCGCATGCGCATTCGCCACGAGCGGCGACTCAACGAGCAAACGCTGAGCGCAGACTCCACCTTCCACATCGACCCCGAGCATCTTCTTCGCCTGCGTCGTGCGCGCATCGTGCTCGACGACGCCATGGATCGAATGCCCTATCGATGTCGCGAAGTCTTCGTTCTTCACGAGCTCGAAGAGCTCAGCCTGAGCGAAGTCTCCAGCATGCTTACCATTCCCCTCGGAACGGCCAAAAGTCGTCTCCGGACAGCAAGAGAAACTTTCGAGCGCCATTTGGCGCGCCATACGAGCCACGAACAAGAGGGATGATCCCATGATCGAACCCACACCCAACGTAGACCCCCAACTCTTGGCCCACATGCGAGAAGCAGCCCGGCTCGACGAGCTCAGCGCCGATCGCCAGCAGGCCATCGTATCCGCCGTCCTGAAGGGAGCCGCCGGTCGCCGGTACTCCTCGTCGCGCACGGGTGAATGGCTACGCCGAGCAGCCACCCTGGTCGCTGCGCTCGGGATGACCAAGGTCACCGTGGCCTTGGCGCTCGGGGGCGGAGCCGCCCTGGTCGCCCACCAGTACTTCGCGCACAAGCCCGTTGCCGTCATGGTCTCGTCGCTGCCCGCCACGCCGGTCGCCGGCGACTCGCTTCGCAAAGAAGCTCCCACGCCACCCGCGCAGGTCGAAAGCGAGCCGGTCGTCGCCTCGATCGCGGTCGATGCCCTGCCGCGGGCCCACGTGGCGCCGCGCGCCGTCGCCAAGAGCGAGCCGGCCGTGGCCAGCGCCGAGCCCGACGGTCTGCGCCGTGAAACAGAGCTGCTCGAGAGCGCCCGTGCCGCCCTGCTCCACGGTCAGCCCTCGGCCGCCCTGGGTCTCATTGGCCAGTACCACCAAGAGTTCCCCAAGGGTCGCATGGGCAGCGCCGCGGGGCTCGTCGAAGCGCAGGCCCTGCTCGCCGCCGGTCAGCCTCAGCGCGCGGCCGATCGCGCCCGCGATCTGCTGCGCACCAACCGCAGCGGCCCCTTCGCCGACAAGCTGCGCGCGATCATCGCGCAAGTCGAAAAGTAGCCGCCGCTAAAACGGAAGTCCCACCGACACGCTCGCGAAGGCTCCGATCGCGGGTGTGTCGTACACGACGGTGTTGGGATCTTCGAAGACGAAGTCGTAGTGGCGCAGCGGGGCGATCACACCTCCTGCTATCTCGACGGCGCCGTGTGTCCCCATGATCGCCAGCGAGGTCGTCGCTCTGGCGGCGCTCCACACGCGTCTGGTGAGCGCCGTGCGGGCCAGCCCAGCCGAGGAGACCTGGATGGCTCCCACTTCGACGGCGCCGCACAGGGGGAGCCAGCGCACCGTGCCCTGTCCCACGCGCAACGGACAGAGACCGGGACTGAGCTGGAGCAAGCGGAAGCTCACATCCGCGCCGCTGATGTCGCGCGAGGACAGCGAATAGCTCGCTTCGAGGCGATAGACCGGAGCGAAGGCGCCATAGCGATTTCCCCAGTACTCACCAACCAGGCCTCCTCCCACCGCCGCATTTTGCCCCATCGCGCCGCGCAGCACCCATTCGGCCAGAACGAGCCAATGCTGCTGCGGCTCCAGGGCAGCGATGCGAGGTGGCGCCTCCTCCTTGCGCGGCGGCGGGGGCGGCGGCGGGGGCGGGGGCGGAACGTCGAGGACCGCGTCGGGATCGACAAGGAGCGCCAGGTTCAAGCTGAGGGCGGCCGTGACGTCGGCGCATGACTGTCCTGCGATGGGCTCTACCTTCGAGGCACCGGCGCCGACGGACAGAAGACGGCCGGTGAAGAGCCCCTTGGCGTTGCGGGTCAGAACGACCTTGTACCTGGTGCTGACGGCAGGATCGGTCACGAAGCGAAGGCGCTGGGTGCGCCGGGCAATGTCATGCTCGAAGTCCGCCTGCGTCGGGCAGTCGTCAGGTGCCTCGTACTCGAGGAGCGCCCGGGCGGGCTCGTCGGCGGCGGCCCCGAAAGAAAGTGCTTCGATTCCGAGAATCGGAAGCACCTGCCGAAGAAGGCCGCGAAGGTTTCGCAGTCGAGCCAAGGTCTCCCATTAGACCACACGAATGGCTCGGGCAAGCGCACCCACGACGATCGACGCCCACGCACCGGGCGGGGTTTCTAACGGCCTGCTCATGTGCCATGATCCATTCGATGCAGGGCCGGGCATTGAGCCGTGGCGGGTTTCTCAGCCGAGCCGCGCCGGCGTACCGGCGCAGCGTGCTCGCTCTGTCGTTGGCGACGACCGCAATCGGCTGCGGCAGCGAACGGGTGGCGATTGGCAGCTTCGAGGTCTCGGCCCTGGCACGCGCCGACGCCGCCAAGGTCGATACCGGGACGACGCTCGGCACCGAAGACGCGGGCACCCCCGAGTTTTACATGCTTCCCGCGGGCTTCACGCCCGTCACCAAGGGCGGTTACAAGCTGGGCGATCCCTTTGAATCGTCGATGCTACCCGAGCCCACCGATGCGGGAACGAGCAACCATTGCACGGGCACGATTCTCGGTGTGATGCGCGACTTCAAAAGGGGAGACTGGCCCGACGGCCATCCCGACTTCGAGACCTTCGCGGGCGACGGGCTGACAGGCATCGTCCAGCCGCAGCTCGGCAGCGACTCGAAGCCCGTCTATGTCGATACGCCCCACCCGGGGATGACCACCACCAAAGCCAATTTCGACCAGTGGTACCGCAACGCGAAGGACGTGAACCTGCCGTACCTCATCTACCTCGTGGTCGAGCCCAACCAGGGCGTGTTCACGTTCGACAGCCAGTCGTTCTTTCCCCTGGACGACATGGGCTTCGGCAACCAGGACCTCGAGCACAACTTCAGCTTCACGACCGAGGTCCACACCACTTTCAACTACAACGGGGGCGAGAGTTTCAAATTTACCGGCGACGACGATCTGTGGGTCTTCATCAACGGCACGCTGGCCATCGATCTCGGCGGCCTGCATCCCTCCCTGTCGGACACCGTCACGCTCGACTTCGAGACGGCAAAATTCGGCATCGTCAAAGGTGGCGTGTACCACCTCGACCTATTTCATGCCGAGCGACACTCGCACGCGTCGGACTTTCGCATCGACACGAACATCGAGTTCGTCAACTGCGCGCTCATCGTCGACGTGAAGTGAGCGTTCTCACCTCACCCGCGCGCCAAGCCGTCTTGTCAGCCGTAGATGCCGTCCATGGTGCCCGTGTTCCATTGCGGAGCGCCGTATGCCGACAGGGGATTGTAGCCGGTGACACCAGGAGCCTGTGACCAGGCCTTGGAAGTCTGGACCCAGAAGTCGCTCATGTACCTGCCGCTGCCGTTGTTGAGGGTGCCGTAATCGAAGTAGCGGCCGCCCTGCATCTTGAGAAACTTGCCGCCGAACAGGAGCGTCGGCATGTCTTTGGTGTCGTGCGGGTTGCCGACGCTGCACTCGTTCCAGAAGACGACGAGCGTGTTGTCGAGGAGCGAGCCGCCGGAGAGGCCATCGGGCGTGCTCTTCATGTCCATCAACAGGTTCGCAACGGTGGTGCAGAAGTACTTGTCGATCATGAACTGGGCCATGTCGTGGGTGTCGCCGCCACCGTTGTGAGAGATGTTGTGGTAGCCCTCGAGATCGCTAATGGCCATCCCCGTGTTGGCCAGCACCTTGCTGAAGTGAACGTCGGAGTTGCCCCAGCCGAACGTGTACGAGATGACCCGGGTCAGATCGCACTGGAATGCGGTCTTGATGAGCTGCATGCCCTCGGTCGCCGCCTGGTTGAAGCGGGCGTCGTTGTCGGTGGGCACGCCGGCGATGGTGGGAGGCGTGCAGGTGCGGCCGGTGCCCTGACCGTTGAGCGTCGTCTCGAGCTGACGAATGGCAGCCAGGTGCGCGTCGACCTTTTGCGCACCCGAGACCGGTAGCCGCGGCCTCAGGGTATTGAGATCGCCAGAGATGAAGTCGATGACGCTCTTGTTTTGCTTCATCGCGCGATCGATGGCTGCCTGATCGACGCCCGTCATCACCTGGCCAAAGACGTTCTTGAACGTCGTGGTGGGATTGGCCTCCGGCCAAAGCGGCGTTGGCTGGGCCGCGGTCGGATCGTCTTTGGAATAGGAGATGACCCGCAAACAGTTGTCGGGTGGCTGCGCCGAGACGAGATCGGGCGTCAGCTGCAGCGAGCCAATTTTGGTTCCCTTGAGGGTTCCGATGGTGTTGAGAAAGGTCTGATCGATGGATCGATCGGTCGCCGTGAAAAACTTGGCGTTCGTATCCATCTGCTCGGCCGTCGTGCGGCCGGGAAGAACGGGCCAGGCCGCGAGGCTCGGCTTCGGATCCTTGGGCGACGGCGAGATCATGGCCAGCATGCCAGCCCCGTGCTTGTC
>JBBSDY010000252.1:0-6179 GCA_038240245.1 Polyangiales bacterium | reverse complement strand
GTGTCGTTGGTGGCGGCGGCGGTGGCTGAAGCAGCAAACGGCGGCGGGTTGGGGCTTCCCGAGCCAGAAGAAAGAGGACGAGTGCGATCGCCCTCTTCGGGTTGTCGCAGGTGGCTCCATGCGACGGCGATCACCACGAGGAGCGCAATGCCGCCAGCGGCGAGTCCCCCGATCAGCAGCCATGCGCGCGACGACGTAGTGGATAAAGGCCGACGGGCCCCAGCGCGGGTCACGGTCTTCTTCGTGGCGCGAACGGGGACTTCTCGAGATTTTGTGGTGCCTCCACCCTTGCCGAGTCGACCGAGAACCTCGTCCATCCGCTGCGCGCCGGCACCGCCCGGGTTCCCCCTAAAGTCGCCGAGGCCGGGTCCCTGTCCGTGGCTCCCAGCGTTTCCCGGCAGTGCGGGCAAATCGCCGAGCAGCATCGGGGGCGGTTCGGCATGACCGGAAGGTTTCACTTGCGAGAAACCTCGTTTTAGACCGAGGAGAGAAGAGCCGCCGGTCCCCGGCGCCGCGGGTTGCGCGCTGGGCTTAGCCTGGAGTTCGGGCTCCGACTTGCCGAATGCCCGCAGGCCGAACATCGTCCTAACCGCAAGCCTGGGCGCGCCTGCCGCGGGGGGCTGCGGAACTGGCGCGGGCGCGAATTGCGGAGCGGGCGCGGGGGCGAACTGCGGAGCGGGCGCGGGGGGCTGGTGAGCCGGCACCGGCGGGAGACCCGCTGGAAGTTGCGGAACCGGAATCGGTGCGGGCGCGGCCGGCACGCCCATCATCGGTGGGCCCCCTATAAGAGGAGGAAGGTCCGCCTTGGCCCGGCCCGCTGGCATCATCGTCAACATGGGGGGCGGTGCGAGTCCGGAAGGATGGGCTTGTTGCGCGCTTGACACGTTGTGCCCGCGCGCGAGCGCCTGGTCGACCAGGGCCCGCTCGGGAGGCGAGAGCTCCTGCTTGGCTTGCCACGCCAGCTCCGCGACATCCTTGATCGCCGCGCCCAGCCCGGCCAAGTCGATCGCTCTGCCTGGTCCGAGAAACCTGTTGCATCGCTCGAGGTGGTTTGCAACGCCGCCGAATCCCACGGCGTGAGCGCGCGCTTGGAGCTCGCGAGTTTGCTCGGCCAGGGCGGAATAACTGGCCGGATCGGTCGGCCCCGCCAAGACCCGTGTCCAGGTCGCAAGATACGATGCGAGATCAGCAACGAGCTTGGCGCGCTCGCTTCCGGGCGGAAAGATGGGGCCGCCGAAACCGGCCGATGGGTTCACTTGGGTCGTTTAGCACAGGCCGGTTCTTTTCTCTCTCCGATTCAGATTGACAAGCGACCACGGGTTCACGCTAATAACGTCGGCTTTCCAGGCAACCAACGAGCATTCACGGCGGATCGGGCGACAAGCCATGGCCTTGATCGACACGGAGAATCTGCTTCAGCCCATCTCGGAAGCCGAGCCGGTCGGCTCCAATCTGGAGTACGACCCTGCTTTTGCCGCGCTCGAGCGGGCGGCCATGGGAAAGGCCGAGCAACAAATCGGCGAGTCAGTGGTTGCCGGCGAGCCTCCGGATTGGCGGGCTGTCAACCAACAGGCCATAGCGCTGCTTGGGCGAAGCAAGGATCTGCGGGTCGTCGGACACCTGGTGCGGGCGCTCCTCTATCGAGACGGAATCCAGGGGCTATTCGAGGGGCTCGCGATGCTGAGGCAAATGTTGGAGCGATATTGGGTGCCGCTCCACCCGCAGCTCGATCCCGAGGACAACAACGATCCTACGATCCGGCTCACCGCTTTGGGCTTTCTGTCGGGCTCGGCAGTCGCCGCTTCGCTGCGGGTAGCGCCGCTCGTGCAATCGCGCTCGTTCGGTGCCGTGAGCTTACGTGACATCGCGGTTGCCACCGGCGAGATTGCACCGCAAGGCGACGCGCCGAAGATGGAAATGAGCTCGATAGAGGCGGCTTTCCAAGAATGCGACGTCGAGGCGCTTTCGGCGACCGCGGGGGCTGTCACGGGCGCGCTTTCCGAGGTGCGCGCCATCGATTCGTTGTTTACCGACACCATCCGGGTCGCGGGGCCCGACCTCGCGGGTCTCGTTCGTTTACTGCGGCAGGCCGATCAATTCATCGCGCCGCGTCTGGCCAGTCGCCTGGGCATTTCGAACGGCGAGGTCGCCGGGGGCGAGCATCCGAACGGAGCCGGATCGTCGACGAGAATCGGCGCACCGGGAGAGCTGGCGTCGCGCGAGGATGTGGTGCGAACACTCGACAAGATTTGTGCGTACTATGCCCGCCACGAGCCATCCAGCCCGCTGCCGATTCTGCTCGAGCGGTGCAAGCGTCTCGCGACGATGAGCTTCCTCGAAATCGTTCGCGAGATGGTGCCGGAAGGGATGCCACATTTGGAAATCATCGCCGGCAAACGCGAGGAGACATAGTCGGGGATCGCACAGCGCGAATTCCGATGGGAAACCATAGTAAGGAGGCAGGTTGCCAATGAGCAGTCAGAAATTCATCGCCCGCAATCGGGCGCCACGTGTTCAAATCGAATATGACGTCGAGCTCTACGGGGCCGAGAAGAAAGTACAGCTTCCCTTCGTCATGGGGGTACTGTCGGATCTTTCCGGTAATCCCGCAAAGCCGTTGCCTGCGGTGGCGGACCGCAAGTTTCTCGAGATTTCCGTCGACAACTTCGACGATCGACTCAAAGCGATGGAGCCGCGCGTCACCCTGCAGGTTCCCAATACCCTCACCGGGGAAGGCAACCTCAGCGTCGACATGTCCTTTCAGTCCATGGCGGATTTCTCGCCTGGCGCGATCGCCAAGAAGATCCCCGCCCTGGCCCAGTTGCTCCAAGCGCGCACCCAGCTCGCCAACCTCATCACGTACATGGATGGCAAGACGGGTGCCGAGGAGCTCATCGCCAAGGTCCTCACCGACAAGGGCTTGCTGCAGTCGCTGGTGGCTGCGCCCAAACCTGAAGCCGAAAAGGCAGCGAGCGAGTAAGCCATGAGCCAAACCACAGAACCAGGTAAGCAGTCCGAAACAACGACCCAGGAGGCCGGCGAGTTCGCCTCTCTCCTTAAGAAAAACTTCAAGCCCCAATCCGATCGAGCCCGCGATGACGTAGAGGTCGCGGTCCGCACGCTCGCCGAGCAGGCGCTCTCGAGCACGGCCCTCGTGTCCTCGGACGCAGTGGCATCGATTGGCGCCATCATCGCCGAGCTCGATCGCAAGCTGAGCGATCAAATCAACCAGATCCTCCACAACCCTGACTTCCAGACGCTCGAGGGCTCTTGGCGCGGGCTTCACTACCTGGTCAACAACACCGAGACCGACTCGACGTTGAAGATTCGGGTGATGAACATCTCCAAGAAGGATCTTCACAAGACTCTGAAGAAATTCAAAGGTGCGGCTTGGGATCAGAGCCCCATCTTCAAGAGGCTTTACGAGGACGAATACGGGCAGCTCGGCGGTGAGCCCTATGGTTGCCTGGTGGGCGACTACTACGTCGACCACAGCCCCGTGGACGTGGAGCTACTGGGCGAGATGGCGAAGATCTCGGCATCGATGCACGCGCCGTTCATCTCTGCCGCCGCCCCGTCGCTCTTTCAGATGGAAGCATGGCAAGAGCTCAGCAACCCCAGGGATCTCGCCAAGATCTTTCAGACGCCGGACTATGCGTCGTGGCGATCGCTCCGCGACTCGGACGACGCGCGGTACATCGGCATCACGCTTCCTCGTTTTCTCGCCCGGCGCCCCTACGGAGCCAAGTCCGAGCCGGTCGACGAGTTCGATTTCGAGGAGGAAACCGGCGGCGCCGATGCGAGCAAGTACGCGTGGGCCAACTCGGCGTATGCCATGGCGGTCAACATCAACCGATCGTTCAAGCAGTACGGCTGGTGCTCGCGCATTCGCGGGATCGAGTCGGGCGGCGCGGTCGAGGGGCTTCCGACCCACACCTTTCCGACCGACGATGGCGGCGTCGACATGACGTGCCCTACCGAGATCGGTATCGCCGATCGACGCGAAGCAGAGCTCTCCAAGGTGGGTTTTTTGCCGCTCATCCACAAGAAGAACTCCGATTTTGCGGCATTCATCGGGGCGCAGTCGCTTCACAACCCCGCCACCTACGACGATCCCGACGCAACCGCGAACGCCAACCTTGCTGCGCGCCTACCCTACCTCTTCGCCACCTGCCGATTCGCGCACTACTTGAAGTGCATCGTGCGCGATAAGATTGGGACCTTCCGGGAGCCCGAAGACATGCGCAAGTGGCTCCAGGGTTGGATCACCCAGTATGTCGACGGCGATCCCACGAACTCATCGGAGGACACCAAGGCCCGCAAGCCACTCGCCGCAGCCGAGGTTCTCGTCGAGCCGGTAGAAGGCAATCCGGGCTACTACAATTCGAAGTTCTTCCTGCGCCCCCACTACCAGCTCGAGGGCCTCACCGTCTCGCTCAGGCTCGTTTCCAAGCTCCCGTCCGCCAAAGCCAGCTGATGCACCG
This sequence comes from Polyangiales bacterium, assembly GCA_038240245.1. Classification (GTDB taxonomy): domain Bacteria; phylum Myxococcota_A; class Polyangia; order Polyangiales; family Polyangiaceae; genus DASWDH01. Next base: position 1,695 of record JBBSDY010000252.1, on the reverse strand, counting down.
CGACCTGCCCAGCGTTCGAGCGCCGCGACAAAGGCGCTCGAACGCACCGGGCGAGGGGCGCTGATCTTCATGGCGGAACTGACCCCCAGAGAGCGTCTGCAGCCGTCGCTACTCGATCGGCTGACCGACGACGAGCCTGAGAAAGGTCAAGAGTCGCGCGAAAAACGGGTCCTTTCCCCGTCGCGTTTGCGAGAAAGTGTTCGTCGCGATCTCAGCTGGCTACTCAACACCTCGAACCTTGCAGCAACGCAAGACCTCGACGATTTCCCGGAAGTCGAACGGTCGACCTTGAACTACGGCCTGCCCGATCTCTCGGGCCAGACGACTTCGAGCATCGACAAGGCGGCGCTCGAGCGGCTCTTGCGGCGCGTGATCTGGGACTTCGAGCCGCGCCTGACCCGCAACTCGGTGAAGGTCCGGATCGTGGCCGATTACGATCAGATGGATCACAACGCGATGTGCTTCAACATCGAAGCCGAGCTCTGGGCGCAGCCGCTGCCCCTTCGCTTGTTTCTACGCACCGAGGTCGATCTCGAAACCGGTGAGGTCAAAGTCTCCGAAGCCGTGGGAGGAGACGCGAAATAATGGACCAGCGGTTGCTCGATTACTACAACCGCGAGCTGCAGCACATTCGCGAGCTGGGCGGCGAATTCGCGCAACAGTTCCCCAAGATTGCGGGGCGTCTCGGGCTCGATACGTTCGAGTGCGCCGATCCCTACGTCGAGCGGCTCTTGGAAGGTTTCGCTTTTTTGGCGGCGCGGGTGCAGCTCAAGATTGACTCCGAATTTCCCCGTTTCACCGGGCACCTCTTGGAGCTGGTGTACCCGCACTATCTTCCCCCAACGCCCTCGATGGCCGTGGTTCAGCTCCAGCCGAGCCACCGCCAGGGGGTGCTGACCGAGGGCTTCGATGTCCCGCGCGGCACAGTGCTCCGCAGCAATCTGGGTAAAGGCGAGCAGACACCTTGCGAGTATCGCACCGCTCATGATCTCAAGCTCTGGCCTCTCGAGATCGGCGGGATCGCCCACTCGGGCTACTTGAGCGACATCGGCGAGCTGAGCTTGCCGTCGAAACGGCCCATCAAGGCTGCGCTACGGATCAAGCTCCGTACCGTCAGCGGCCTCGCTTTTTCGCAACTCTCGCTCGACAAGCTGACGCTGTTCGTCCGCGGGCAGGACCCCGTGGCGCTGCGACTTTACGAGCTCATCCTCTCCGGCTGCGTCGCTGTACTGATTCGCCCCCCCGACAAATCCTGGGAGGAGCTCGTCACGGGGACTGCGGTTCGCGCGGTCGGGTTCGACGATTCCGAGGCGCTCTTGCCTTATGGTCCACTGTCGTTCCAAGGCTATCGTCTACTTCACGAGTACTTTGCGCTCCCCAGTCGTTTTCAGTTCATCGAGCTCGGTGGTCTCTTGCCGGCCGTGCGTCGCTGCAAAGGGCCGGAGCTCGAAGTCACCATTCTCCTTGATCGACACGATTCCGTCGTCGAAGGCGGAGTGTCCCCCAGTCACGCTGCGCTTTTTTGCACACCCGCGGTCAACCTATTTCCCCGCCGCGCAGACCGCATCCATTTGACCGAGCGGGTGAACGAATACCATGTCGTTCCGGATCGGGCGCGCCCACTCGATCTCGAAGTCCATTCGATTACCGAGGTGATCGGCTACGGCACGAGCTCCGACGTTCGGCGTGAGTTTC
>JBBSDY010000251.1:0-6183 GCA_038240245.1 Polyangiales bacterium | reverse complement strand
CAGCACATCTGGCAGGTGCACGAGATCGGGCAAAAATTGCTTTCTACATTCGACCTTGCGGCGATGGCGCGCGCCGCGGCCGAAGCGCTGCCCGCCGTCGGCATCCGTCGCTTCGTGGTGGCTCTCTACGAAAAAGGCGGCGCCCCGTCGGAGCAGTCCAAGTTGCTGGTTGGCTTCGACGGGGATCGAGTGTGGCCCGCGGACGCCGACCCACCGACGTTCGTCAGCCAAAATCTCGCGCCAGCGGGGTTCTTCTCGGAAGAGCCGCCCTTCACGTTTGCCGTGGAGCCCCTGGTCTTCGAAGAACATCAGCTCGGGTTCGTTCTGTTCGAAATTCAGTCCGAGGCGCAGGGCGCGCTCGTAGCAGCGCTGCGCAAACAGCTGAGCGCTGCGCTGCAGGGTGCCGTGCTCGTCAACCAGCTCGAGCATCGCGCCCGGGAGCTCGAGCAGGCGCAGCACATCCAGGAAGAGCAGCGTCAGAGGCTGGTCGTGTCCGAGAGAATGGCCTGGCTGGGGCGCCTCACCGCGGGCGTCGCGCACGAGATGAACACGCCTGTCGCCGCCGTCCGATCGAGCCTGACCCACCTGATCGATCTCATCGAGGAATACAAGGCCTCCATCGGAGATGCCTCGGTGGTCGCGCGCGATCACCACGAGCTGGCTGGCGAAATGGCCGAGGCGGCCAAGCTGGCGGTGCGTGCGGCGCAGAGTGCCGCCAAGTTCGTGGCCGAGTTCAAAGCCCAGACGCGCGATCTTACGCCCAGGGCCAGGGTGGTCTTCAATGCCGTTCCGGTGGTGGCCGACGCGCTAGGTCTACTCAAGCACGTGCTCGAATCGTCGGAGAGCTCGGTGCGGTACGAGCCCGCCAGTGACTTCGTGAACGTGTCCGGATCGCAAGGAAGGCTTGCCCAGGTCGTCACCAACCTCGTCGTCAACGGTCTCGATGCCCAGGCCAGCAAGGGCGGAGGCGCCATTGCGATCAGGATTGGTCCGAGAGACGAGGCCATCCTTCTCGAGATCGTCGACCAGGGCGAAGGCATCCGCGACGACGTGCTGCCTCGTGTTTTCGAGCCGATGTTCAGCACGCGTTCGTATGGGCAGCACATCGGGCTCGGCCTCAGCATCGCGCGCGACATCATCGTCAGCGAGTTCGGCGGGACCATCGAGATCGAGACGCGACTCGGGATCGGCACCAGGGTGACGGTTCGACTGCCCAAACCCGAATAGCCTTACTGCGTGCAGTGCGCGGCGAGCTCGAGCGCCCGGCGGACGGTCTTGAGCTCGATGCCCCGGACGGCAGCTACTTGAAGCGCAAGGACGCGCGCCCGCGCGCAGTTGCCGTGCGACGCCTCGAGCTGCGCCAGCCCGAGCTTGGCCTTGGCGCGGTTGTCGGCGTCGTGGCCACGCCGGGCCAGATCGGACAGCAGGATCTGCGCGCGCTTTTCGTCGCCGTCGGACAGCGCCTCGCTCACCTCGGCCCACGATGGCTCGCTGGCCTTGTCCGCGACCAGTGGCTCTCGCCTTTCGACGGGCGCGATCGGTGACGCCAGCGACGAGGGCGCGCTCTCGACCGGCGCGGGCTCGGATGCAGGCGATGGAATGACGGCGGGAGTTTCGTTGCCCATCTGCGTTGCGCCCGGCGGCGTAAGGGGCGGCGCAGTAAGGGCCGGCGCGTGCGCGGGAGGCGCGTTCATCGGCGCGGGAGGCGCGTTCATCGGCGCGGGAGGCGCGTTCATCGGCGCGGGAGGCGCCGTCCACTTCGGGCTTCCCGCGTAGGCGAGCGCGGCCAAGAATGCCGCACACGCCCCGATCGACACGAAGACCTTGCGGCGATTGACAGTCCTCGGGCGAGCTCGCAGCCGCCTTCCCACCCTCTGGGCTCCGCGCTGGATCTCGGCATCGCTCGGCGCCGTGGCCTGCCACGTTTCGCGCGCGCGAACGAGGATTCGCTGGTGATCGATCATGGAACCTCCTGGTCGAAGAGAGGATCGCTCACCAGGATTGCGGCGAGCTTCTTGCGACCGTCGCGCAGGCGCGAACGAACGGTTCGCTCGTTGGCCAAGACGATGTCGGCGACCTCTTTCATCTCGAGCCCCTCGAGATCGTGAAGCACGATGACCGCCCGCTTGGACGCTGGCAGCTGGGCGAGGGCGCGGTGCAAGCTGGTGGCACGGCGGGCCAGAACGGCCGATTGCTCGGCGCTGTCGCCGGCGACCATGGGCTCGTCGTGCTCTTGGTCCTCGACGAGGCTAAAGCGCCGGCTCCATCGCCGGTACCATCGATCGTGCCCCAGCAGCGTCCGGTAGGCGACGCCGTAGGCGAACGTCGATAGGCTCGACCGACCCTCGAAGCGCGGAAGTGCCCGGATCAGGCGCACCGCGGCGGCCTGTACGAGGTCGTCGAGATCCGCACGGGGACCTGCCAGACCGCGCATCTGTCGATAGAGCATGGCGAGCACGTCGGCAGGGAGGTCGCCCACCGACTCTCGGGTCGCTCGTTGCACCATGGCCGGAAACGCCAGAGGCTCGGGGCTATGAGGGGGAGCCATGCAGTCCATAGGGTACTCCGTTGTTGATTGAGTTCCCGCTCCCTCGCGTCAGGATCGGTTTTTTCTTTCGTCCGAGCGCTGGACACAAAAAGCTGCGGGAAACGCCGGGAAAGGTTTGCACCCGGGCGCCAGCATGTGAAACTACGGGCGAGATGTTCCGGCGTTCGTTGCCAGCCATCGGGGTGGTCCTGGTTGCCGCGCCTGTCGGTGCGGCTTCTATCGACATTCGGTGTCCGACGCTCGCCGAGTCGTCGAAGAGCGAGCTCGAAGCTCGCGCGCAGCTTTTGCTTTCCAGCGCCAAGATGGCGTCTGCGTCGGTGGGCATCGAGTGCGACGCAAGCAAGATGTGGGTGATCTGGGTCGACGGCCGACGCCTGCAGATCGACACCAGCTCGGGCGTCGTCGAGGGATCGCTCGACGCCATCGAAGATCTCATCTTGATGAGCCGGCACCCGCACGATCACACTTCCGACGCGACGGGTCGTGCTCCCCCTGGCCCATCCTCCGCTGTCCCGCCCTCGCCCGACACGGCGAAGCTGCCACTACGGGGTGCTCCCCTGCAAGGAGGCGTGGTCGTCAGCACGCTGGCCGAATGGTGGGACGGCTCGGTGGGTGTTGGACCACGGTTCGAGGTGGGCGTGAGACTCGGAGGCCAGCTCGCGTTCGTTCTTGCCGAGGGCGCTCGCTTCGGCGTCGGATCCACGTCGCAATCGCTGGCTCTCGATCTGCAAGGGGGCATTGCCTACGGATCGCCCTACGCGAGGCGGTCGGGCGTGGGGCTCGTCTTCTTGGGAGGAGCCGAGCGTGTGGCGTCAACGAAGGCCGTCGGTGGCTGGTTTGCATGGCGCGCAACGGCCTCACTTGGGCTGCGAGCCGGCGGCGCCGTGGGCTCGGTCGACCTGTGGGTGGGCCCCGAGGTCATCGTGCGGTCGGGCCCTTCCGAGACACTCGACGCGACGGATTCACACATTCCGCAGCTATCGGGAATGCTGTCGGTGGGGTGTCTCTTTCCTGCTTTCGGGGGCGTGCAGCGCGAGGAGTCGACCTCGGCCGGCGCGACCGGCGCCGCGTACCTACGGTAGCTTCGCGCGCGTCGCGTGGATGAGCGCCTTCAGCTCGGCCAGACCCTGGTCGGCCTTGGCTTTCACCGTTTTCAGGGTCTCGAGGGTGGCACCGTCGAACGCATCGATCTCCTTTTTGACGGCGTCCTTTTTGGTGGCGATGCCCTTGAGCGATTGATCGACCTGCGCCTTGACCTTGGGTTGGGCGCCCGCCTCCTTGGCGTGAATCTCGTCGAGCTCCTTGAGAAGGGTCCCGAGCTGCTTGCGCTCGGAGTCCTTGTAGGCGTTGCGCGCCTTGGACAGGGCTTCGGCCGCCTCGGCAGCCAGCTTGTCGGCGTCGGACTTGGCTTTGGCTACCTCTTCGTCCGCCTCGGCCTTCACCGCGGCGCCCGCGTCGGCCGAATCGCTCTGCATCTGGTCGATTCGCTTTTCCGCGGCGGCGACCTTGTCCTGTGCTTCGCGCTGGATCTGCGCGATGCGGTCATCGGCTTGCTTCTGGATCTCGGCGATTTTGGCCTTCTCTTTGTCGGCATCGCACCCCAGAAAAGCCGACGAGAGGAGCGCGACCGCCCAAACGGTTTTGGCTTGCATGTCCGCCAGCTTAGTACGTTTTGTCCGAAATGTTTAAGGCGTCCGTAGGGTGACCGTTCATGCGGCCAGGGACCATGCCAGCCACGGCCGAGAAAATAGTTACCCTCGCGGAAGTCATCGACATCAACGAGGCCAGCGCGCAAAGACTTCGCGAGGCGCTGCCCGGAATCGGAGAAGTGCTCTCCCGACGCATCGTCGCGTACCGCGAGGAGCACGGACCTTTCGCGGATCCCAGCGATCTGCTCGAGGTGCCCGGCGTCACCGAAGCGCGCGTCGCCAAGCTCGGGCCGCGCATCTCCGTTGCGCCGCCTGTTTCGGGGCATCGGCCGTCGGCCACCCCCTATTCTGCCGCGTCGCTCGAAAGCAACGGCCACACCGTTCGTCTCTTTTCGATCCCGTCGGATGCGTTACGCGGTCCGGTTCCCTCGATGGCGTCGCTTTTGCCGAGTGGGCCCACCGAGTCCATCCGCGTCAGTGGTTATGTGTCGAGCCCGCCTGCTCAGTCGGTGACCCTTCAGCCCGCGCTCGTTCAACACGTGGGTGCCGCGCTCGTTCAAGACACATCGCCCCTCGGCGAGGCGTGGGACCCGCCCGCGGCAGAAGAGCACTTGTCGGTTCCCCTGCATCGCCCGTGGCGAATCTGGCTCGTGCTCGGCGCCATCGGGTTCTTCTCGGCGACCGTGGGCGCGGTCTTCGGAATCAGATCGCTCGATGGTGGACCACACTCGATGCTCGAACGTCGCGTCGGTCGCGTGCAGGACGACGCCGCGAATCTGAAGGGCGCGGTTGGCGCGCTCGAGGGGCAATCGACGGCGTTCGCCGGATCGATCAACGCGCTCGACGCGAGGATCTCCGAGCAAGAGACCAAGACCGACCTGCTCGCCAAAAAAGCGGCCCCGTCGCGCGTGCAACGGGGCCCTTTGCCGAAGACGACTGTCGATACGGCTGACGACGTGAAGCAGGCGCTTCGTCAGTTCGACGCCATGACCGAGAAGAAGTAATCAGCCTCCCAGCTTCTTCATCTCTTCGAGCTTCTTCGAGAAGTCGGCCACGTTGTCTTTTTTGATGATCTCGACGCCAGTGTCGATGATCTTGGTCGGCGGTAGCGAGCCCTTGGCGGCCTCGCCCTTCGTCGCGAGGTCGTTCATCCACTGACTCGAGAGGTAGCCGAACATGAAGGGCTTCTGCACCGCGGTGGCCTGGATGGTACCGTCGGCGATGGCGGCCAGCGTGGCGTCGTCCTCGTCGAACACGCAGGCCAGCACTTTGCCTTTTTTGCCGAGCGCATTGAGCGCGGCGGCGATGGCCGGACCGTTGTAGTTCCAGAGCCCGACGACCATGCTGAGGTCGGCGTTGGCATTGACGATGTCTTCGACGTTGGAGCGCGCCTTGGCGCGATCGGTGTTGTCCTCACGCTTGTCGATGACGTCGATCTTGTGGCCGGCGATGGCGTCCACGATTCCCTTGAGGCGCTGGGTGGCGTTGTCGGCCGACAGCATGCCCACGAACACGGCGAGCTTGCCACCGTTGGGCAGCAGCTTGACGATTTCTTGTCCCAGCATCTTGCCCGCGTCGTAGTTGTTGGTGCCGATGTAGAGCAAACGGTTGGACTTGGGCGCGTCGGAGTCGAACGTGATGAGGTTGGTCTTCTCGGCCACCTTGTTGAGCACACCGACCTGGTCGTTGGGCGCTATGACACTGACCGCGATGGCGTCGTAGCCCTGGCTGACGAGGTTCTGCAGGATCTGGTTCTGATCCTCGGGCGTGCCGTTGGGCGGCATCTTGATATCGACCTGAACCTTGCTCTCGGCCTCGTATTTGTGGATACCGCCCGCTGCGATCTTCCAGAACTGGCTGGGATTGTTGGTGACGAAGGCGAGCTTGACGATCTTCGCCGCCCCGCTTCCGCCGCTCCGGTTGCAGCCCACCGCCGCGGCGATCGCAATGGCGATCACGACGAGCGTCCAACCCAACTTGCTAAAT
>JBBSDY010000250.1:0-6183 GCA_038240245.1 Polyangiales bacterium | reverse complement strand
GGCACGGCGAGCCGCTGCTCGAGCAGTGGCTGCACCCCGTTCTGCAGCACGCCACGGTGAGCTTTACCGAGCGCGGCCTCGGCCTCGAGTACGCGCTCATGGCCCTGTCGGTGTGGCTCGCGGTGGGCGGCTTTCTCGTGGCGCGCCGTCGCTACGGTGCGGGTCGGGCGCGCGACTGGGCGGTTCGCGAGCAAACGCTGCCACTCTTCGATGCCATCCAAAACAAATACTGGGTCGACGAGATCTACCAGGCCACGATCATCGCGTGGGTGCTCAGGCTGCGCCTCATCCTTGCCGACATGGATCGCTGGGTCGTCGACGGCATCGTCAACGGCGCGGGGGTGGCCGCCAAGGGAGCCGCATGGGTGACGGGCGCCATCGATCACTACCTGGTCGACGGGCTCGTCAACTTCGTGGCCGAGGGCACGCTCAGCGCGGGGGCCAAGCTACGAACGGTGCAAACCGGACGCATTCAGTCGTACGTATACGGCCTCCTCGGCGGGGTCGCGGTTCTCTCCATCATTCAATACTTTCTCGTCAAGTAGAGCCATGCGCGTAAAACGAAACCTATCCCAGCGTCTCTTTCAAAGCCTCGCGATGCTCGCCGCCGCGGTGCTCGTCCTGTTCGGCGCGACGTCCTATGTCCACGCCGCCGATCCCGAGCCCGGCAGCGAGCCCCTCATTCGAGCCAGGGCGCTCGGTCAGATCCAGCTCTCGGTCGGGGGTGGGTACGGACCTGTCGAGCTCGTGCAAGAAGGCGACGCGTTCAAGGGCACCTTCGAGGTCAAGAACCTCGGCCCCGGTGAGCTCGATGTGACCCGGGTGTCGGTGCGCAACTCGCAGGCCGATCCGCGCGTGCCCGCGGGCATCGACGCGACCTTCGAGGACGGCCGTCCCAACGCGCACCTCGGGCCCAATGCAACCAAGCGTGTGCTCGTCAAATGGGCGCCGGGCAAAGTCACCTCGATGAAAGAGCTCTACGGCCACGTTGTCGTGGAGTCGAACTCGGGCGACCATCAACCCGCTGCGATGGGCGTCCACGCTGAGCTGCCGAGCCCGGTGCCGTGGCTCTACCAGCACATTCTTACGTGGCTGACGTTCTTGCCGCTTTTTGGAGTGGGCCTCATCTTTCTGGCCTATCTGGCGGGCTACAAGGACGACCGCAACATCCGCTGGCTCACCCTCGGCATCATGAGCATCAACCTGGCCCTCGCCGTGTGGCTCTATTTCCACTTCGACCCGGGCGTCCACAAGGTCGACGGCAACGACGGCTACCAGTTCATCGAGAAGGGTATCTGGATCCGCTCGCTCAACGTCGAGTATTTCGTCGGCATCGACGGCATCTCGGTGACGATGGTGCTCTTGACGGCGCTCATCTCGTTCGTGGGCGTGCTCTGCAGCTGGTCGGTCGACAAGCAGCTCAAGGGATACTTCGCGATGTACTGCCTGCTCGTGACGGGCATGATGGGTGTCTTCGTCTCGCTCGATCTCTTTCTGTTTTACGTCTTCTGGGAAGTGATGCTGCTGCCGATGTACTTCCTCATCGGCATCTGGGGCGGTCCGCGCAAGGAGTACGCGGCCATCAAGTTCTTCCTCTATACGCTGGCGGGCTCGGTCTTCATGCTGCTCGCCTTCATCGCGCTCTACTACAACGCCGATCCCACGTACCTCTCCGACGGAACCTCGGTCACCCACAACTTCGCCATCCCCGACATCCAGCGCGTCGACTACGCCGGCAAGAACCTCATGATCTTGGGCCTCAGTCTGGTCAAGGTGTGCTGGGTGGCGCTCTTCGTCGGCTTTGCCATCAAGATCCCGATGTTCCCGTTCCACACCTGGCTGCCCGATGCGCACGTCGAGGCTCCCACGGCCATCAGCGTGATTCTGGCCGGCGTGCTCCTCAAGATGGGGACGTACGGCATTCTGCGCATCAACTTCAGCATCTTGCCCGAGGCCACGGCGTGGGCGGCGCCAGCGATGGCCGCCTTCGGAACCATCAACATCTTGTACGGCGCGTTCTGCGCGATGGCGCAAGAAGACCTCAAAAAGCTGGTCGCGTACTCATCGGTCAGCCACATGGGGTTCGCCCTTTTGGCCATGGCGTCCCTCACGCCGACCGGCATTCAGGCTTGCGTCGTGCAGATGTTCAACCACGGCACGATCACGGCGATGCTCTTTACCCTGGTGGGCGTCATCTACGATCGCGCCCACACCCGTCAGATCGACAGGTTCGGCGGCCTCGCCTCGGAGATGCCCCTCTATACGGCGTTCGTGGGGTTCGCCTTCATGGCGTCGCTCGGGTTGCCCGGCCTGTCCGGCTTCATCGGCGAAGTGCTCACCTTCATGGGCGCGTTCCCCGTCTACCGTGTCATGACCATTCTGGCCGCAACCGGCGTCATCATCACCGCGGCCTACCATCTCTGGGCGATGCAGCGCATGTTTCTCGGCAAGTTCCGCGAGGAGTGGCGCACGAGCCATTACCTCGAGGCCTTCGGCGGCAAGTTCCCCGAGATCAACACCCGCGAGATCATCTCGCTGGTGCCGCTCGCGGTCATCGTGCTGGTGCTCGGATTTTACCCCAAGCCGCTCTTGACGCTCATCGACCGCGGTGTGCTCGATCTCTCCAGCATCGTGAGCCCGCCGGGGCCGACGCAGATCGCGCTCGGAGGCAAATAGCATCGTGCCGTCGGTCGTCCTCGACAACTTCAAGAGCCTGCCGCTCTTCTCTCCCGAGCTGGGATTGATCTTCGGCATCCTCTTGCTCATCGTGTGGGATCTGCTGCGCACCGGTCCCGCCAAGACCCAGGGCCTTTTAGGGATCGCGCTCTTGACCCTTGCCTATGCGGGCGGTCAGTCGGCGCTGTACCTCATCCGCGACGAGCCGAGCACCGTGCTCTTCGGCGGCCTGATGGCCTCGGATCGCTTTGCGCACACCTTTCGCACCCTCTTTGCGATCGTGACCGCGGTCATCGTGCTCTTCTCGCTCCCCGGCCAGGCAGAGCTCGAGGGCTCCGACGCTCAAAAGGGCGTGGGTGAATTCTTCGTGCTGCTGCTGGTGATCGCGCTCGGCCTCAACATGATGGCCATGAGCCGCAACCTGCTCATGATCTACCTGTCGCTCGAGCTGGTGAGCATCATCTCGTTCATCCTCGCCGGCTACAAGATCAACGACCGCAAGTCGAGCGAAGCCGCGATGAAGTACGTGATCTTCGGCGGCGTGGCCTCGGGAATCATGCTCTACGGGATGAGCTGGCTCTTCGGGCTCACCCAATCGCTCAACCTTTCCGAAATCAGCCGGCGCGTGGTCTCGCTCTCGGCCGAGCAGGGGCGGGTGCCCGAAGCGGTGTTCGTCGCGGTGGTCTGCATGCTGGCGGGCTTCGGCTACAAAATCAGCGCCGCCCCTTTCCACATGTGGACACCCGACGTCTACGAAGGTGCGCCGACACCGGTGACGGCGTTCCTTTCCGTCGGTCCCAAGGCCGCCGGCTTTGCCATCTTGCTCCGATTCTTCGCCGACGGCCTGCACGCCCGGGGATGGATGGGCGGCACGGTCGGCACCCTGTGGCCGGTGCTGGGCGGCCTCTTGGCGATGGCCACGATGACCGTGGGAAATCTGTCGGCTCTCGGCCAAAACAACGTGAAGCGAATGCTCGCCTACTCGAGCATCGCCCACGCCGGGTACATGCTGCTCGGCTTCTGTGTCTTCAACGAAGCAGGCACGGCGGCGATTCTTTTTTACATCGCCACCTATTGTTTCATGAACCTGGGCGCCTTTTTGGTGGTGATTGCCGTCGCCGAGCGCAGTGACGGCGACGAGAGCATCGAAGCCTTCAAGGGCCTGGGCACGCGATCACCGATTCTCGCCATTTGCATGGCGATATTTCTCTTTTCGCTCACCGGGCTGCCGCCGTTCGCCGGCTTCATCGGCAAGTTTTACATTTTCGCGTCGCTGCTTCGCGCGGGCGGCCGATGGAACTGGATCCTCGCCGTGGTCGGCGTCCTCAACAGCGTCGTGTCGCTCTTCTACTATGCCCGCGTGCTACGTGCGATGTACCTCACTCCCGCCGAGAAGACCGCGGCCATCGACGTGCGTTGGATGTTCGGCGCGACGTCGCTCGCCCTGGCAATTCCCACGCTGGTGCTCGGCGTCTACTGGGGACCCCTTTACGATTTCGTCGCACGCTCCCTGGTGATGGCGCACTGACGGCATCGTGACAGCACGTCGCGCACAGATCGCTTGACACGGAAGGCCCCCCTCGGGCATTCCCCTTGACCCGTGTCTCACGCTGCCGATCCCCACACCAGCGCTGCCCATGGCCACGACCATGATGGCCACGACCACGATGGCCACGAGCACATCGACGCAGCCGACGGCCCTGACGAGCTGGCCCCGGACGAGCCGAAGACGCCCCTTTGGCTCACTGCGCTCGGCGCCGCCCTGTTTCTTGGGCTGGCGATAGCCTGGCTCGGCGCCCGCCCCAGCGAGCCCACGCTGAGCGAGCTATCGCCGGCTCCCAGCGCCAGCGCTTCGGCTGCCGCGGCGGTGGTACCTCCCCCCGCGCCGCCCTCCCAGCCTCCTCCCGTGGTGCCCGTTCTCCTGCCGTCAGCGGCCCCATCGGCCAAGCCGGGGACGGTGCCGGGCAACGGCAACAAGCCCCGACGCACACCCAAGCCCCAATAAGCGCTCGACGCGGGCTTGGCAGCCCGCTGTCCTCCGGAACATCGACCCCGCATGCGGCATCTTGTATTCTTACAAGCGTAAAAACGGGACGGTGGCGCGCCTTGCGCCATGAGGAGATCGCACATGCCTGCAATAGCTTGGACTTCGTCGTTGACGGTGGCGCTGCTCGTTGGCGGATGCTCTTCGTCGAGCAACGACACCCCTGCCGATGAGGGGACGGGTGGAGCGGACATGGTCGGCGCCGGCACCCATGCGGGCGGCGATACGGGTCAGACCGCGGCGGGGGGTAGCGCCGATACGGACGCAGCGGCGGGTGGCCAGGGTGGCTCGGGCGGCATGAAACCGCTGCCCGAGGGAGGCGGCTTACCCCACGCCGATCCGGTGGGACCGGTGCCGCCGGCCGACTGGGTCAATGTCACCGGCACCCTGGGTGGAATGGCCTCCGAATGCGGCAACGCCGCTGCCATCTTTGCAAGCCCCTGGAGGGACATGCTCGTGACGGGCGTCGCGCGACACGGCCTCTACGCGAGCACAGACGGTGCTGTCACGTGGGCTCCCATCGGCGCGGGCGCAGGGAGCAGCGCGATCAGGAACCGCATGACGGTGATCCTCTTCGATCCAACCAACAAGGACACCTTCTGGGAGTCGGGCATCTACGGATGGGAGGCCCCGTGGTCGGAGGGCGCGTTCATCACGAAAGACAACGGCGTCACGTTCAAGGGTTACGCCGCCATGGGCGCCGAGGCGCAGTCGAGCAACGACTCGATCACCGTCGACTTCACCGATCCGGCGCGCAAGACGATGCTCTCGGGTGGTCATGAGCAAGGCGTGGCGGGAGGCCAGGGGCTCTTCTTGTGCAAGGACGGCAGTGGCACGTTCGCCGACATCATGCCCCAGCTTCCCGCTGGCCTGGGATTCTGCACGTCGACGCTCGTTCTCGATCCCAACGACATGCTGGTGGGGTGCGCGAACTCGTACAAGGGTGAGACGCCCGGGATCGTGCGCTCGGCCGACGCAGGAGCAACGTGGAAAGTCGTCAGCACGCAGGGAGGCAGCGGCCAGCCGCTCCTCGCCAAGGAAGGCACCATCTACTGGGCGGTCGCGGGCGGCGGCATGCTCAAGAGCACCGATCAGGGCCTTACGTTCATGCAGGTTGCCGACAAGAGCAAGACGGGCGGGATCGCTCCCTTCGAGCTTCCCGACGGACGGATCGTCTCGCTGGGAGGCATGTCGGTCGTGGTGTCCGCCGACAAGGGCGTCACCTGGACGTCAGTCACCAAGCCGATCCCGTTCGCGCCCAACGGTCTGTCGTACTCGGCATTTCGCAGGGCATTTTACGCTTCTCACTTCGACTGCAGCAGCAACGTTCCCAAGGACGCGCACGCGCGCTTCGGCTGGGACTACGAGGCGAAGTAGCGCATCCCTGCGCGATCGCTTCGCGTCTAGATTGGCAAGCCGAAACGCGCGCGGTTCTCGCCGAGAAACTGCACGTAGGCATCGGC
>JBBSDY010000249.1:0-6189 GCA_038240245.1 Polyangiales bacterium | reverse complement strand
TGCGCAAACTGCTCCGCCTTCTGCGCACTTGCTCGCCATTCCCGTACTCGCTCCGTCCACTTCGCTTCGGTCTCTGTCATGCCCGCAGCATGCGATACGCCTCACGCGGGCACAAGACGGGGTTCATGCAGCGGATACGGTCATCGCGCCCGATTTCCGCGGTTCTGGCAAGACCATCCACTCCACAGGTCCCATCCCTTACGACTTGTTGGCCGACGACGTCGCCGCCTTGATCGATGCTCTGCACCTCGAGCGGCCGCTCATCGGCGGCTATGGCGAAGGGGGGACGCTGGCGACCATCGTTGGCATCCGGACGCCCGACTCGGTGCGCGCGATCGTGAATCACGGCGGCTACGACTTCAACCCCGACCCCCAGGCACCTGCGCGCATCATGGCGCGGCAAATGCTCGGGGGCAGTCCCGATGCCAGCCATTCCGATCCCGACGCCGTCGCCCGATCACCGTTCCTGGGCGTGATGGTCGAGCACATGAAGGCCGACCACGACGCCGCGCAGGGCGCCGGTCACTGGAAGACGGTGCTGCAACAAACGTTCGCCCGGATCAGCCAGCCCTCGGGATACACGTTCGAGAGCCTCCGCACCATCACCGCGCCGACCCTCATCCTGGTCGGCGATCGCGACCGATTCTGTCCGGTCGAAGAGGGCGTTGCCGCTTACCGCGCCCTGCAACAAGGCGAGCTGTCGGTGCTGCCCAACACCGCGGGCGGCATCAACCCCCCGCCGTGAGGACGTCGATCGAGTTTTTGGAGCGCCACTGTCGCAGATAGGCAAACGGCCTTCGTATCTCGACCTGTCACCGGCCTGGAAAGCGACGTTCGTCGCCTCCCGGATGACCGGCGGTGGAGATTGTGGGTTCCTCGGTGCTATGAACGACGCCTTGCAGGTTGCCCAGACCAAAGGAAACGAAACATGAAGAAACTTCACGTTCGCGGCGTCTGGTTGGCGCTCTTGTTGGTGCTGGGCGCGTGTGGCGACGACTCGGCAGGCAACGAGCCCGGCGCGGGGTCGGATGCTGCCGCGTCGGGAAACGACGCGAGCATTTCGAATGCTGGCGGCGGTTCGGGAAATTCCGGTGGCGCAGCCAACGGCGGCGGTGCGGCGGGCACGGGCGGTGAGAGCGGCTCGCAGCTTGGCGACGGTGCCGTCGTCGATGTTCGCTCGATGAGCGACGCCAACATGGGTCCGATCACCATCGCCGCCGGGCAAGGCAAACCAACGGGCATCGCCCTCAGCGCCAACCTGGTCTACTGGGCCGACGAGCCCAACGGGACCATCGTGAGCTGCCCCAAGACGGGGTGTGTCGGAGCGCCCGCGGTGGTGGTGGCGAGCACCCCCTCTCCCCGGGGAATCGCCCTGCGCGGATCGACGCTGTTCTGGGTCACTGGTGCCCAACCAGATTCCGGTTCGCCCCAGGCAACCAAGAGGTGCACGCTCGGAGCATGCGGCGCCGCTCAAATCGTCGACATGGGCATTATGTCAGGCGGCCCTCTGGGCAATGTCGCCATCGCAGCCGATGATCATAGAGTCTACGTAAGCGGAGGGCCGCAGGTCATCACCTGTCCAGTTGATGGATGCGGCGATGCGGGCCTCACACGCCTGGGCGTCACCGCCGGCCCCATCTTCGGCGTCGCAGTGGGACCGGCGACGCTCTATCTGGCTCGCCCACTTCGAGGTGTGGCGAGGTGCCCACTGTCCGGCTGCTCGAGCATCGAGGACGAGACCTCTCTCGCGGTCGTCCCCGGTCCTTTCGCGATGGCCGTCGATAGCAACAACATCTATTGGTCGGAATACCCGTACTTCGTGGGCGCCGCGCCTCCCAACGACGCGGCCATTCGAACCTGCCCCCTCGCCGGATGCGATGTCAGCTCGGCCAAGGTGCTCGCGACCGGCCGGGCTTGGCCCTACGCCATCGCCGTCGACGACAGCAACGTATTTTACACCGATGCCGGCAACGGACGGGTGGAGCGCACGCCGAAGAATGACTTCTCGCACCAGTGCGTCGCCGACCACTACCGCGTCTGCGAGGCCTGTGCGGGGGTCATCAAGTGCGACGGCACTTGTAGCTCGGCTTGCATCGATGCGAGCGCCGACTGAGGTCGACGCTTGCCTGGATCGAGAAGCCAACGAGCTGACGGGCGTGCCGACAACGCGCGCCTCGACGAGCGTGCGTGCTAAGGGCGCCGCAGCTGCACGGGGAACGACCCGCCGGCGACGAAGATCTCCACTTGCTGCGTCGCTCCCGGCGTCGCAGCGCCCACCCGGATCTCCAGATCTCCTCCGTGATCCGAGACGGGCACATCGAGCCCACCGAGGTGGGCCGATGCGTTTTTGCGGAAACAGTTGGGCACGATCCAGCTGACGGCGCTGGCTGCGAGATCGGCGCTGGGCGGTGGATCGCACGCACCCGGCACGTGCGGCAGCACGGGAGGCGTCGTATCGGGCGCAAGCCGTTGCCCATGGTTGACCGCATATCCGACCGCCAGCCGCAGGCCGACGGACGTGTACCCGTCGTAAGCGCCGCCGGCACCCCCGAAGAGCATGGGGCGAATCCATAGCCCGTCGAAGATCAGCCGGAATTGCACGGCGGCCTGAAGCTCGAGCTCGAGGAATGGTTTATCGGTCTCGGCGGAGTACCCGAGGCCGACAGCGGGTCCCAGATAGAACGTGATCGCCGATAGGTCGTCTTTCCAGGCAGTGACGAGCGCCGATCCGAGCAGCGCCGCGCCGTCGATCTTGTGCTCGCATGCGGGGCAGTGCAAAACGTCGAGCCTGGCGCCAAGCTCGAAGCCGCGGGGAATGCTCACCGTCAGCAGCGTGTCCCAAGTGTATCCGACTCCGAAGGAGCCATGGCCACCACCGGTGCGATGCAGCTCATATCCATCGTGGGCTTCGATGACGTGAAAGTCCGTCGCACCGGCCAGTGATGGCCAGAGCGTCACGGCGAGCAAGCCCGTGGTGATCGAAAGAACGCCGGCGCCGAGCCGGCTCACGCGAGCTCCAGCGTGGCGCGCACGAGCTTGTGATCCGAAGCAAATGGATCACGAGCAAGGTAGGTATCGGTCGCGAGACGGGGCATTGCCCCCGCGACGCCGGAGGCAAACATGAAGTCGATACTCCGCTGCCCGCCGACGAGCGTGGGCACCGGCCGCGCCAGCCCGTTCTGTCGCGCGTTCTCCAGCCCCGCTTCGAGCCACACGCGGTTGCCCATGACATCGAGGTCCTTGAACAGGGCGGCATCGACGCCGTTCTTCGCCGATGAGTCGAGGTTGAAATCCCCCACGATGATGACGGGTCGACCGATGGCGCTGGCGAGAAAATTGCCGATGGCGCGAATGTTGGAGCGGCGCGCGCGACCGTCCACCTCGTCGTTCTCGTTGTCGTTGAAGTGCGTCGTGGCAAGCACGAACGACGAGTCCTCGGTGATGACGTCGACGCCCACGATGCCCTTGACGGCGAGTGAATCCGGAAACGCCAGCGAGTCGAAGCGGATGAATCGTGCGTTCTCCACGAGCATCGACGTGTAGATGGCGATACCCGCCCCGGCTCCTCCGAATGCGCCGGTGGGTGTCGTTGCGATACGGGTCGAGTACGTCCCGTCGTTGCTCCGGGCGATTTCGATGTCGCCCAATACCTCGCGGACGATGTTCGGCCCCATGAGCTGGGCATCGAGCGCGAGGCGTTCGCCCACGAAAAAGAGCTCCTGGAAGCAAGCAAACGACGGCGTTTGGGCGCGAAGATAAGGGCCCACGGCCTGCTGCACAGCGCCTGATTTGTCGATGGCGCCATGTGTGTTGAAGGTAACGATGTCGAGGACGAGCGGGGCAGCCGCGCCGACGAGAAACTCGGGACCCGCAGCCGCCCGAAAGGCGGCCTTCACGCGGGGCCCGCCGACACGGCGCCTGGTGGCGCGAGCGGGCGGCGTTGCTTTCTTGGGCGGCGTTGCTTTCTTGGGCGGCGTTGCTTTCTTGGGCGGCGTTGCTACCGATCTCGTGACCGGGTTGCGCGCCTTCTTCCTGGGTTTGGCCATGGCGCGGCGAGGCTACACCTGGTTGGGGCACCCGAAAAGCAGAGAAGCGGCAAGCGAAACCTGGCAACGATGGCGCGGGGGGGGCCGTGCAAGAGATGCCGGGGGACGGGCGCTCATTGTGCGGAAGGCTTGATCGAACGCTCAGCGCGCCTTGTGCTCGGCGGTCTCGCGTCGCTGGGTGGCGCTCTGTAGCGCGGCGCGCGTCTCGGTGGCCTCGCGCTCGGCTCGGTGCAAGGTGGTCTGCGCATCGCGCCACGTTTGTCGGGCATGTGTGGCCGCTCGGTCGGCCTCGTCCAGCTGCTCACGCGCCTGGTCGCACGCTGCGCGCGCCTGGGTCACACCGGATTGGGCTGCCGTCTCCCGTTGGCCGAGAGCGGCTTCGTCATCACGTGCCGCCTGCAATCGTCGAAGAAGCTCCTCCTTGTGCGCGAGCGCCTGTTCTTCGCGCTGGCGGCGAGCTTGCTCACGGCGGTCCGTGGCAACGACGGGCGGAACGCCAGGCGATGGCGACGTTGCGCCGCGGGGCACCGCGCCGCCGGGCGCAGCGCCGAACAGATTCGCCAGGTGGTCGTCGTCCACGGCGACGTCGTTCTCGAGCTGACCATGGAGAAGGTCGGTTCGTCGACCCTCGGAGATCGCCGCGTTGCGAAAATTCGACAGGACTCGCTCGACCAGCGAGGGATCGGCGTTTCGGGCACCGTCCGCCAACACCCGCCTGATGACCGATCCCAGGGCGGTCGTTGCCTCACGGAAGACTTCGGACAGCGCCAGGTACGTTGCGCGTTCGGTCTGCCCGGACAACATGTCGTGCTGGGCCCGTCGTAGGTGATCGCTCGCCTCGAGAAATGCGTCCACCTCGGTGGACGCATGTCGCACCACCTGGTTGGTGGTCCATGCCGAAATCGAAGGCCGGTGAATGGCCTTCAGGGCTCGACTGTCTTCTTTGCGTCCTTCTCGCGCGAGCTCGCCGGCAAGCTCGGTCCGGAGCGCGACGAAGCGCTCCAGTGAGGCGGCAAAGAGCTGGTCTCGAGCGGCGCGGAGTTCCATGAGATCACGAGTGCTCCGCGGTGCGCTTCACGTCGACCGTCCTTCGCCTCATGGTCGTTGCCGACGATACTACATGCCAAGTCGCCGGGCGATGTCGCCCACCGGCCGAGGGCACGACCGCCGCGCGAGGAAGGCAACGTCTGCGTAAGACAGCAGAATGCACCTCGAAAGTTCTACGAGTGCAGGCTCGAGTGCGTGACCCGCGGGTCATCATGGAAACTGCGGGCGCCGCCCTTGCGTGCTCGCTCGTTTCGCCAAGGAGCCCCTTCATGCCGTCTGCCCGCGCCTCTCTTTTCGTGATCTGTGCATTCTGCGCGTCCGCCTGCGCCGCGGGCGACGACCCGGCGAGTGGCGGGAGCAGCGGCGGAACTGCCGGCGCGTCGACGTCCGAGACCGGTGGTGGAGGCTCCTCGAGCCCGGCCGGCACCGGGGGAGGGACGGGCGGCTCGACATCTTTCGACGCGTCGAGCACCACGGCAAGCGGCGGAATGAGCGGAGTCGGAGGCAGGGCAGGTAGCGGAGGGATGGGCGGTTCCAGTGGCAAGGCAGGCAGTGGCGGCGGGGCGGGTGCGGGTTCCGACGGGGGAGTCGCCGACGGTAGCTCGAGCATCGAGGGCGGCGCGAGCAAGGATGGCGGTCCGAGCAACACGCTCGACGTGATCGTCGGCGACGGGCCCCCGCCCGGTGCCACGGATACGTGGGTGCAGCTCACGCTTCCGGGCTATGGCGCAGGCGACGTGTGCCAGAGCGTGGTCGATCCGGCGATCCCCGGCACGCTTTACACGGCGTGTGGCAACAACGATGGCCGCCGGATCAAGTGGTACAAGACCGTCGACTACGGCGACACCTGGACGCTCACCAATTCCACCGCGATGGGCGGCAACCCGTGGGGCGTCACCATCGATCCCAATCCGAATCGCAACCCGAATACTCCCGCCACGATCTACTCGCCTGCGGGTTACGGATCGCTCGGCGCGTGGAAGTCCACCGACGGCGCAGTCACCTGGACGCGCCTCGCAGGCGCCGACACCGCGTTCGGCCCTTACAACCCGTACGGGGCGGCCAGCACCGACCTCTACCATACCGCCATTCTGCC
>JBBSDY010000248.1:0-6189 GCA_038240245.1 Polyangiales bacterium | reverse complement strand
TTCGAGCTCGAGCACGGCGTGGAAAATCCACGCATTGGCTACAACGACCGCTGCATGAAAGAGGTGCTCCGACGTCGAAGCTCGGTGCTCGGCAAGTACGCCGGGTTCTCCGATCTATTCGTGCCCGTCATGCGAAACGGCCACGTGGGCGGCATTCTCGCGGCCGGCCCGTTCGGCACGGCCCAGCCGACGGCCGGTGAAATTCTCGATCGCTGGCGTGGGCTCACGGCTCGCCACGGCCATCTGTCCGATCCCGAGTTTGCCAGCTACGTGTCGATGACGCTCGCGACCGTGGTGTTCGAAGGCCGTCATCTCACGACCTTCAAGAGCCTGGTGACCTGCTTTGCCGAGCTCATGTCGGGAGAGGGAAACGCCGAGAAGCTGATGTCCCGCGCCGAGCGCGCCCGAAGGGACCTCGCCGAGGTGACCTTCGTGGCCAGGATGTGGGAAGCAGCGCGCACGATGGTGGATCCACGGACCGGTCGCATCCTCGCCAGCGAACAGCGAGAGCCCCACCGTCATGCCCTGGGGATCACCCGGGTGCCGGAGCACGCTCTCGTGGGCCTCGTTGCCGGAGACAAAGACGACTCCGATCCGGTGGCGACGCTGCTTCGACGTGACGCATTTCAACGCGCCTGCGTGCGGCTGGCGCGAGCGCAGGGCGACGTTGCGTGCGGCCGGGTAGGGGACCATGGTGTTGCATTTTTATTGCCCGCCGAGCGATCGGAGGCGCGAACGCGATCGGCGCTCGTTCGGATGGCCGATCGCGCGGCGCTCGTGGCTCGCCAGACGTACCGCCTTCGCCTTCACCTCGGCATCGGACCGGTGCACGGCGAAGGGACGCTTCCCTTGCGTCATCAGGCAGCCCTCGCGGCGGCCGAAGAGGCCCTGTCGCGCGGCGTCGGCACCGTGTTCGCGTCGGAGAGCGGCGAGCGACCCGCGCACGTTCTACGCGGCCTGCGCAGTCAGCTCGGAAAGCTCTTGCGCGAACCGCCGAGCAGCGTCGCGGCTCGCTTCGATCGCTACCTCGAGGTGGTGGCCGCCCATTCCGGCTATCGGCTCGAGGTGGCCAAGGCGCACCTCGAGTCGGGGTTCGAGCGACTGGCGGAGCCGTTTGTGGTGAGCGGCGCGCTCGACAAGAAAGGCTTCGACGGGCTGTGCGCCGCCCTCGATCAGGCGGTCGAGGCCATCACCACGGTGAGCGATCTGTTCTCGGCCTACCGCCGCATCGTTCTCGATCTGCAGCAAGCCCTCGAGCAACCCGCGCGAGCTCACAAGGAGCGTAACCTGCGGCGCTCGGTTGCCTTCATTCACGAGCACCTGAGTGAGCCGATCACCCTGACCCAGGTGGCCCACGTCGCCGGTTTCGCGCCGACCTATTTTTCGCGGCTCTTCAAGGAGCGCGAGCGCGCGACCTTCGCGCGGTACATCCAGGATCTGCGCATCGAACGCGCCGGCGAGCTCTTGACCAGGACCCCGCTCAGCATCGATCGCATAAGACAGCTCGCCGGATTTTCATCAGCACAATATTTTCATCGCGTCTTCAAACGTGCCATGGGCGAAACCCCCTTCGTCTATCGAAGCTCGGGACCACGCCTGAACCGAGGCGAACACGCTGCAAAGCGAACTGCACTGCCGCGAGGCGGAAGGTGATGTGATAAGGTCATGATTTCAGGCATGCACCGCTTTTCTTGCTTGTTTCTCTGCGCGCTGGGGCTATCGGCATGCGCCGGTTCCGCGCCCGCCGGCGAACCGCTGGGCACCACCGAGCAGTCGGTGGTCGGCACCACGGCCCAGGGCTCGGTTCCCACCGGGCTTCCCGCTCGTTTTGCGATCGGCCTGTTCGATACCGATCGCGAATGGATGGCCACGAGCGGCGTCAAGTGGGACGTCAGCTACCAGTATTTTACCAAGGGCTGGATTGGCAACTACGGCTTCGGAGCGGCCGATGGGCTGTACGCTTCGGGAGCTCTCTACGATGCGCACGATGCTGGGTTTCTCCCGGCGATTCAATACTACCAGATCGTCGGCGAGCCGGGCGGCGGCGAGCAGCAGATGCTCGGCAAGCTGCAGAACGTTGCCACCATGAAATCGTATTATGGCGATTTCAAGGTTCTGATGCAGCGAATCAAAGAGTATGGCGCACCGGTGTTGGTTTTGGTCGAGGCCGATGGGTACGGTTTCGCCGAGCTGCAATCGGGTGGCAATCCCAACGCGGCCGCCGCCGTGGCGAGCACCGGCTTGCCCGAGCTCGCAGGCTTGCCCAACACCGTGGCGGGTTGGGGCCTTTCGTATTTGGCCATCAAAAAGGCGCTTGGCGCCGCCAACGCCATCCTCGGCGTGCACGTGTCGGGGTGGGCGACGGGCGGTGATCTGCCCGCCGCCGGAACGCTGTCCGATACCGACATCAACAATGCGGTCAACACGGGCTATGGGTTTTTGAGCCCGCTCGGTCTTGGCAACAACGTGACGGGTCTCACCTACGACGTGCTGGTGGGCGATCCTTGCGATCGGGACGCCGACTACTACGCCATCGTCCGTGGCGACGGCAGCAAGTGGTGGAACACGAGCGATACGGCGCCCGGCGACTCGCGAAGCTTCAACCGGTACGCGAAGTGGTTGCAGGCCTGGAACGTCAAGAGCGGCAAGCGCTGGGTTCTCTGGCAAGTGCCCGAGGGCAACTCCAACCAGCTCAACGTCAACAACGCCGGCAAGCCCCGCCAGGGATACAAGGACAACCGATCCGAATATTTCCTTGGCGACACGGGCGCTCACGTCGCCAAGTTTGCCAATGCCGGCGTGCTCGCGCTGCTGTTCGGTGGGGGCGATGGCGTTCAGAGCACCCACCAGACCGACGTGTTTACCGATGGCCAGCTCTACATCAAGACGCACGCCAAGGCGCTCATCGACGGTCCGAACCTCGCCATCGCCACCGGTCCCGGGTGGACGGCGAACACGACGGCTCCCGCCCCGCGGCCCGCCGGGATCCCGCTACCGCCGATCCAGGTCGACGACAATTATCCGCATCAGTACGAGTTCGAGACCCCGTTTCACGCGTGGAACGTGCAGGGTGACGCCATCGTCGGCAAGTTCGTCCAGACGACGGACAAGGCGTACCACGGCACGGGATCGCTTGCGGTGACGTTCAACGGGACGGCCGGCACGGCGCACGTTTTCATCGGCGGTCCCAAGGCTCCGGCCGAAGCGATCATCGACTACCACATCTGGCTGCCCAAAAATACGCAGATCACCGCCGTGCAGGCCTACGCCGAAGGCTCCGATCCGAATTTTACGTGGACCGTCGATTCGCGCAAAATCATCAAGACCGAAGAGTGGCGCACGTTCGCCCTGAAGCTGCCGAAGGCCGCCACCCTGCCGCTGCGGCGCATGGGTTTTGATTTCACGGTGACCGCCGGCTTCACGGGCACCGTCTACATCGACACCGTCGGCTGGCCCGATGCTGCCCTCATCGCCGATGGAGGAGGGATCGGAGGATCGACCGCGGGGGCGGGCGGCGCCGCCGTGGGAACGGGTACGGGAGGCAGCATGGGATCGGGCACCACCGGAGCCGGCGGCGCTGATTCGACAGGCACCGATCCGGGCGCCACGCCCGACGAGGTCGACAACACCTCGTCCACGCGCGGCTGCAAATGCAGCTTGCCGCGCCGCGGCCGTCTCGGTTCTTTCGCCGGGCTCGTCACCGCGGCCGCCTTGTTGACGCTCGCGCGGTCTCGCCGGATGCGTGCACGTCGCTCGGTGGATGCGGGCAGCGGTCGACGATGACGAGGCCGCCTTGACTCGGATGGATTCCGGGAATAGGTAGTTGGAAGTAGATGGCGACCCGCCCCCAGCGCACATCGCAACGTCGAGCGACGTCTGTTCGCCGCGCCGGGTGGGTTACATGGATCGCCGCGATGACCGTCCTGGTCGTCGCGTGGGCGCCCCTTCTGGGCACGCTCCACCAGGCTTTGGTCCGTCACGTCGTGTGCGAGCACGGCGATCTCATCGAGCCCGATGAGCGCGCCCAGCACCACGCGCCGCATGCCTCGACGGTGACCGCGCTGCATCGTGCGGACGTCGACTCGCGACCGTCGGTGGCGCCGGGCACCGCGCCATCGCTGCATGCGCATAGCCACTGCTCGGTGGGTACGCTTGCCCGGAGCGCCGCCACCGTGGCGGCCGGCTCGCCGGCGGGCGCTCTACTCGAACGAGCTCGTGCAGTATCACTGGCCGCCCGCGACGCCACTGCGGTGCGATCCATTCTTTCGAGCGCGCCCAAAACATCGCCCCCAGCGCAGTCGCAGAGCTCTCTGGTCTAGACGTTCGCTCGGTCGGGGTTGGTTCCCGATCCCTTTGCGTTCGAGTCGAAGCGAGATCGCTTCGCTGCCACGCTCGCCGAAAGTCCCATCCATGCGAGATCTCCGGTCGTCTCATCACCTGCCTTTGCGCCCGCTTTGGGCGATCCTGTTTGCATCCCTGCTCGTCACGGGAGCTTCGCGCACTGCGTTTGGCGCTGGCAACGTCGAGGCCCCCGTCGTGCTCACCCACGTCGATGCCGTGTACCCGCCGACCGCGCTGCAAGAGCGCAAGCACGCCGACGTCGTGCTCGCCGTGACCGTGGATGTCGACGGTCACGTCTCGAAGGTCGATGTCATCACCTCGGGCGGCAACGATCTCGATCAGGCCGCCCTGGTGGCGGTTCGCCAGTGGACGTTCGTGCCCGCCAAGCGAGACGGCATCGCTCTCGCGAGCCGGATCCGGATACCGTTCCATTTCGCACCACCGGCCCCGCCGCCGGAGTTCGTGGAGCCGAAACCGGAGGTAGAGCCGCAAACGCCCGTTCAACGAGCGGTGACGGAAGAGCGTGCTTCGACGCCTTCGACGCCGGCGTCGCCTGCTGCAGCCGCGACGACTCCAGTCGGAGGCCCGACGACCGCAGCCCCAGGTGCGATAACCGCGGCTGCAGCCGACGAGACCGCGCCTGCTCCGTCGCCCGCCGAGGTCACCGTGCACGGGCGAGCCGCACCGCCGAGCCGGGGTGCGTCCGACTTTCACGTCAGCGTGGGCGAGCTCGACCGGGTGCCGCGCAAGAACGCAACCGAGCTCCTCAAGCTGGCCCCGGGGATCTTTCTCTCCAACGAGGGCGGCGAGGGTCACGCCGAGCAGGTCTTCATGCGCGGCTTCGACGCGCGGGAGGGACAAGACGTCGAGTTTTCCGTTGGCGGAGTGCCGATCAACGAGAGCGGCAACCTTCACGGCAACGGATACGCCGACACGCACTTCATCATCCCCGAGCTGGTCAGCCGGCTGCGCGTTCTCGAGGGCCCTTTCGATCCGCACCAGGGCAACTACGGCGTCGCCGGAAGCGCCGACTACGAGCTGGGGCTAGCTCATCGTGGGCTCACCACCAAGTATACCGTCGGGAGCTTTGGAACACAGCGTCTGCTCCTGCTCTTCGGACCCGCCGGGATGGGAACCGGGACATTCGGCGGCGCGGAGCTCTACAAGACCGACGGCTTCGGACAGAACCGCGATGCCCAGCGCGGCAGCGCGATGGGTCAGTACGAGGGGCACTTCGGAACGAACGGCTCGTACCGAATCACCGGAACGGCGTACGCAACCTCGTACCATACCGCCGGTGTGATCCGAGAGGATGACTATCAGGCTGGTCGTATCGGCTTCTACGACACACGCGATTTTCGCCAGGGGGGCGACTCCTCCCGGTTTTCGATCGCCGGCGACCTCGAAACGAAAGAGGGAGATATCACGCTCGGGCAACAGCTGTTTGTCATCAGCCGTGGCATGCGGCTCCGCGAGAACTTCACCGGCTTCCTGCTCGATGTGCAACAGCCGCTGCAGAGCCCCCACGATCAGCGTGGGGACCTCATCGATCTCGACGTCGACGAGCTGACAGTGGGCGCCAGGGGATCGGCGAGGCTGCGGGGCAAGGTCTTCGGCCAGACGCAGGAGCTCGAGCTCGGCTACTTCGCGCGGGGCGATCACGCAACGGGGACGCAGCAGCGCATCGAAGCTGCCACCGGGCATCCTTACGCGACCGACACCGATCTGGAATCGAAGCTCGGTGACATCGGGCTCTATGTAGATACCGGCCTTCGCCCGCTCTCTTGGCTCTCGCTCCGCGGAGGTTTGCGTGGCGATCTGTTCACGTACGACGTCAACAACCTGTGC
>JBBSDY010000247.1:0-6198 GCA_038240245.1 Polyangiales bacterium | reverse complement strand
GGACGTGCAGGTTGGCGCCGCTCGGCAGCGAGCCCATCGTGATGATCACGGCGTCACCGTGAATGGCGACCGAATCGATGGCGAGCGCGTGGCCGTCGCTCTCGACCTCGAATCCACGTCCGTTTTTCCATTCGCTGTGCACGCTGCCCTGATGGGGCGCCGGCAGGTTCTCGTCCCACATGAGCGGAGCCACGGGCACGTGGAAGTTGACGGCGATTGCCTTGCCCTCGCGAACCGCACCGGTTGGCTCGAGCGGCCGCCATTCGTGACCGAGAACACCCGTCTCGTAGTAGACCTGCGCATATTTTTCGCCGAGGCGATCGTACTCGCGGGCCGGCAAATGCAGATGATCGGTCGAGTAGACATACTGGTATTTCGGCCCGACACAGATCACTTCACCTGGGTGGTCGACGCCGATGCGCCACTGCGCGAACGTCGAGGGCGGGAAGAGGTCGATTCCGTTCTCCGAGGGAAAGGTCTCTTGTTGGGTGAGAAGAAGAGGGATCTTCTTGGTTTGGCCGGTGATCGAGGCGATGTCGGCGTTGTAGTCGAGAAACAACCGGTAGACGTCCTGCTCGTAATTCGTATCGCCCCAGTCGCTCTCGCCGTGCGTCAAGACGATCGCTCCGATTCCGAAGGTCTTGCCCGCGGCCGTCGCCATACGCTTGATGGCCGCCACCTCGAAGAGCGACGCCGCATAGGCGTGGCCGTTGAAATCGGTGGGGGCCGCGGTCTTGTTGATGCTCGAGATCCCCTGCCCCGACTCGCCGACCACCGTATGAATCGTGACGAGATCGCCGCTCGGGTCCTGCCTCTTGTAGAGCGCGGTGATCTGACTGCCCATCGCGGTATGAATGGTCTCGCCGTGGATGTTGACGGGGTACCCGACGTTCGACGAAGGTGGCGTGCGGATGGGCTCGACCAGGGCCGCGAGCGAGAGCGCCGGATCGGCTGGATCGTAGGGCGGGTTGATGATCTTCGCGCCACCTAGCGTGAGCTTGAGATTGTGAAAGGGCTGGGTGGTATCGGTGCACGGCGTGGCCGTCTCGCCGATGGAGAGACTCTGACCCGTGCCAATGATCCCGTTCCAATGCCAGGGCACCACGGCCTGATCGACCCCCGCACCGTCGGCTCGCGAGTCGTCGGTGGCGCCGTCCATGTGAACATCGCCGGACCCGGCGCTCGCCGCCGGCGGCCAGCTGTCATGTGAGCAACCAGCCATGGCAAGCAGAGCGACTGACAGATATGCGCGATGGGACTTCATTCTGCACCTCGTTCGCCAAGGCCCAGGGGCAATGTGATGGGCAGCTTCCCCGATGCGGCGAGCTCGCCGAGCCAGACCTTGACCGCCGCCCGCTGGGCCGCCGCGCCGGGGCCATAGGCAACCACGAAATTGGGCCAGTGCGGCTGCTCGTACAGAAGGTACGGGGATCCGAAGCTCGTGAAGACCACGTGCTCGTGGCCTACCCAGAAGGACCTCCAGAAGGCCATCGCGACCTCACCCACCATGCGGCAATGGCCCACTTGCGCGTGCGGCAGCAGCACGACATTCACGAAGACGCGTCCATACCGGGCAACCACCTCGCGAAGCGTTTGATGCGACGGATTGAGCAGGTGGTCGACCTCGACGCCGCGCTTGCGCAGCTCGTCGTCTACCACCTCGAGCTCCGGGCAGCGTCGCTCGTCGGAGCCCGGCAGGCGCAGCGTGACGGTGAGCACACGCTCGCTGGGCACGACAGGGCGGGCGATGGCGCCGTTGGCCCTGACGACGGTTATCGACTTGTCGGCGAGCTCTTGCGCCAGACTGGCGTGGCTGGCTCCGTCGACCACGTATTCGCTCCGCTGGCGATGCAGGCCCAGCCGCCACTTGAGCGCGAGCACCCGCCGGGCCGCGTCGCGCAAGCGATCGCTTCGCAATCGGCCATCGCGGACCGCGGCGACGATGCGAGCATGGTCCTGACGCGCATCGGCGAACAGGAAGACGTCACCGCCCGCAGCCAGGAAGGAGACCACCTCGTTGTCGGCGTCCACCCGGCTCGTGATGCCGATCATGGGCGCCGCGTCGGATACGATGAGGCCATCGAAGCCCAGCTCGGTGCGCAAAAAATCGACCTGGAGCCGCGCGTTGAGCGTCGCGGGCAACGCGCGGCTCGGTTCATTCGCAAGGCCGTCGTAGTCAGGCATCGAGATGTGTCCGGTCATGACGGTGTGCACGCCCGCGGCAAGGGCGGCGCGCCACACGTGACCGTAGGTCAGGTCCCATTGTTCGCGGGATAGACCGTTGATCGACGTGCAAAGGTGTTGATCGCGATCGTCGTAGCCGGCGCCCGGAAAATGCTTGGCGGTCGCTGCAAAGCCGCCCTCATCCTGCAACCCGTGAATGGCCGACTCGATGAAGCGCGCAACGGCGTGCGGATCACTGCCAAAGGCGCGCACGTTCGTCTCTGGATTGTTGTGATTGATGAGCAGGTCCAAAACGGGCTGAAACGTCCAGTGGATCCCGAGCGCGCGCGCCTCGCGCGCCAGGGCCCGGCTTCGCGTGAAGACGAGCTCTTCGCTGCCCGCGGCGGCGAGCGCGAGCGCGTACCCGAAGTCCGTCGCGCAGTCGACCCCCTGCTCCATGTCGGCCGCGATCAAGATGGGAATTTTGGCTTTCGCCTGAACGGCTCGAATCAGCTCTCGCGCCTCGGTCGCCTGGCGCGGATCGACGAACAGCGATCCCAGAGGGATTTCTGTGAGGAGCTCTTGCCACTCCTGCGTCGAGGCATCGCGATCGGCGGGCATCAGCACCTGCCCGGCGCACTCTTCGATGGTCATCTCCTCCGCGATGTGATTGACCCAGCGGTTTTCGTCGTCTTTCAAGGCACCCTCGTCGTCCACATCAGTAGAATTGCAGCTCGTCGAACCAAACATCCCAGCCCCAGCCATTAAATGCTCCCAGAGGTCGCTGAATCACGAGCCCGACGCCAACGATCTCCGCTGGATCGAAAGCACGCGGGGTCCCCCCGGTGAAGTTGGACCACGGAAGGGTCACTGCGCTCCAGACACCGCTGGTGCCGTCGACGAATGCAGTGGGCGATACGCAGGTGTTCGCATTGCCGATGCAGTCCCCGCTCGGCGCCACGGTGTCGTCGGAGGTCGACAGCGCCACCGCGATCTTCACGTTCGACTTGATCCACAGCCGGATGCCGTGCAGTGCCGAGGCGTTGGTGCAAAGAAGGGAGATGCCGACGCCTCCGCCGTAAGAGGTTGCGCCGAACCCCGTCCCGCCAAACTCGAAGGCCCTGCTCGTGCCGTTGGCGCCGCCATCCTTGAGCCCTGTCTTCACGGTGCTGTCCGTCGCCGGGTTGATGGTGCCGCCGCCCGAGGTGTCGTCGTAGACGTAGAGCCCCGCGGCATTCCCATCCTCGAACGTGGCGATGTCGTTGCTGCTCGGCGCGGGAGCGCCGTTGCATTTGCGCAGCCCGCCACCGGCCTGTCCAGCGGCGCTGCCCGCGAGCGTTCCCGCCACGCCCACGTTCGCACCTCCGGTGCCGAAGAAACCGCCCCCGGCCGTCGCACCGCCCATCCCCATGTTGCTGGTTCCACCGGAGCCGCCGTCGACATCGGAGCCCCCCGTCGGGAGGCCAGCTTCGGATAGACCGAGCGCGCCCGCGCTGGACTGTCCGGCCGCGCCAACCAGGTTGGAGAAGTCGTCTGCGCCGTGTGCGCAGGAGCCCATGGCGAGCGCCGCCGAGAGCAGAAGGATGGATGGCTTCATGGCACCAGGTTCCCAGACATGCGCGGTCCGCGCGGTCGGGCCCGCCCATCGAGGACGCCCCAACGCGTTGCCGACAATCTCTTTTTTCGGAACTAGCAGATTCAATCTAGGCGCGGAAGGAACAGTCCGTCGAGACGCCGCGCAAATCGTTGCGCCAGATCTTTACGCACGTCGTTGCGTAGCGCTGGGCATCGCCACCGCGAGTTGGTACTCCATGAAGACGTCGAGCATGCAATTCCTTCAAGAGCACCAGCGCCAGGTTCACCTCGACTTTCACACGTCACCGCATATCGACGACGTCGCAAGCGAGTTCGATGCGCGCACGTTCGCAGAAACGTTTCGCCGCGCGCACGTCAACAGCGTGACGATCTTCGCGAAGTGCCATCATGGCATGTGTTACTACCCGGCCCGCACGGGGACCCCTCACCCTGCCCTGCGCGGGCGCGATCTGCTCGGTGAGCAAATCGAAGCGCTTCACAGCGCTGGCATCAGGTGCCCGATCTACTTCACGGTGGGCTGGGAAGAGGACGCCGCGCAGAACCATCCCGATTGGCGCCAGCTCAAGGCCGACGGTACTTGCGCCCGCATGACCGGCGACGCAGGCGCTCCGCTGCCCGGCGGCTGGTGGTTCATGAACCTGCTTCATCCGGAGTACCTCGACTACATGGAGGCACAAGTCAGCGAGATCCTCGATCGCTATGATGTCGACGGCCTCTTTTTCGACATCGTCATGTTCGACCGCGACGCTTGCTGGAGCGACGCGAGTCGCGCCTTCCGCCAACGACACGGCGTGCTGGCGACCGACGCGGTGACGCAACAACGCTTTCAGACCCTTGCGCAGGCAGCTTTCGCCGAGCGTTTTTCGCGGCTGGCGAGGGGGCGCCGGCCGGGGACCAGCCTCTACTACAATTCGATTCATCAGGATCATCGCCCGGACAGCTCGACCCGCGCCCTCGCGTCGAGCTATTCGCACTACGAGATTGAAAGTCTGCCTTCCGGGTTCTGGGGCTACTATCACTTTCCCCGCGTTGCGCGATGGATCATGGGGCTGGGAAAGCCGTGGCTCGGAGGTACCGGGCGTTTTCAAAAGATGTGGGGCGACTTCGGCGGCATCAAGCCCGTCGCTGCGCTCGAATACGAGTGCTTTCGATCGCAGGCCCTGGGCGGGGCCAACTCGGTGGGCGACCAGCTCCCCCCTCGGGGTCGGCTGGAGCCGGCGGCCTACCGCCTGATTGCCGGCGTCTACGAGCAGTGCGCCGCCGCCGAGCCATTTTACGCGGGCTCTCGTCCCTTGCCACAGATTGGCATTGTCCTGCCCGGGGGAGCGCGCGCCGAGCTCAGCACCGAGGGTGCCGTCCTGCTTTGCGAAGAGCTGCACTACGAGTCGGCCGTGCTGGACGAGGCGAGCTCATTCGACGACGTGGAGCTCCTGCTCCTGCCGGACAGCGTCTCGCACACGCCGCTTCTCGCCCAGAAGATCGCTGCCTTTCGTGCGCGCGGCGGCAAGCTACTGATCTCTCATGCGAGCGCCTTCGATGCGCAACGGCAATCCGCCTACGATTTGCCGTTGCGCCATGTCGGCGAGAGCGATCTTTATCCCACCTATTGGCGCACGCGAGAAGAGCTCGCTCCCGGCCTCTCCGACAGCGACCGCGTGGTCTACGAAAGGGGAGCCTGCGTCGAGTACGGCAATGGCGTAAGTCCACTCATCGATCGCATTCTGCCGTATTTTCAGCGCACCGAGCATTGCTTCTGCTCTCACCGCCAGACGCCGCCGGTTGCCGATCGCAGTCCGTACGCGGCCGCGGTGGGCGCCGAGGGTTTCGTCTACTTCGCCGATCCCATCTTCGTCGAGTACCGCAAGACGGCCAACCTTGCCGTGCGCGAAGCGCTTCGCCGCAGCCTGGAACGACTGGTCGGAGTGGCGCCCTTCGGTGCCGCGTTGCCTTCGACGATGCAAGTCGTCGCCCGCAGACGCGACGACGATCTCTTGCTCACGCTGCTCCACTATGTTTCATGCCGCAAGGCAATCGACATCGACGTGATCGACGAACCGATGAGCTTTGCCGGCGACGTTTTGCGCCTGCCGGCGCACGTTCGTTCTGTCCGAATCTTCGACGGGGCCGAGCTCGTGCGTGCCAGGGACGGCGCCTTCGAGCTGCCGGTGCATAAGGGGCGGTTGCTCCTCGAAGTGCCTCGTTTTTTCCGAGATCGGTGATCATCTGGTCAGTCTGTGAAAGGGCTTTTCCATGCGTGACGACAACACGGCTGCATCGGTTTCGTGCTATGTTGAATTGGTGCGCGAGCGGCCCACGATGCACACGATTGCGGCGCATGCCGGTGTTGCGCCGTCCACGGTATCCCGGGCCCTCGTCAATCATCCGAGCATCCCCAAAGAGACGTGGGGGCGGCGGGAAGAGCGGCCCCCCCCCCGCGGG